>DFEM01000028.1 GCA_002369155.1 Lachnospiraceae bacterium UBA3802
TGCTCGAACTTAGGTGATGCTCAGGCAAGAAGACTTAAAATCAGAGTAAACGGCAAGGACGGAAGCAAGTTCTTTGCTCATACATTAAACAATACGGTTGTTGCTCCTCCCAGAATGCTTATCGCATTCCTTGAAAACAACCTTCAGGCAGATGGTTCGGTCAGAATCCCCGAAGTTCTTCGTCCTTACATGGGAGGAATGACCGAAATCAGATAATCTGCATCGGAAGCGGTGATTGAATGAACAGATATTTCAGAGCTGTTGGCTTTTTGAATAATTTCTCAATACAGGAATACGAAAAACTGGTCGAAGATATTGTATTTCGACCGGAAGGCTCGGTGATTGCCGATAATCCGGGCGCAAGTTATTTTATCATAGACAAAAACCTTGATTGCGGAGAAAATATCGGTATTTGCGTCAGAATCATCAAAGATAAAAAGGGCAATATTCACAGAGACTGCGTATTTCCGTATTTAAGAAATGAAGAATACACCGAACATGAAGTTTGTTCTTTTGAGAAAAAAATAAGCGGTGAAGAATTCTTGGGAGTATACGAGGATTTAAACCTGGGAGAAAATATTTTCTTCTATGTTCAGAATGTTGATGAACTTTACAGGAAAAAGAATCTTAAAAGCGCAAAATGCTCTGTGGCAATCTCCGGTCTTTCGATAGCGGGAAACGTTATTCTTCCGATAAAAAAGAACGAGACGCAAAGAGAGAGTGCCAAGGAATTCAACAAAAAGCGTATAAATCTTTTAAACAGAGCAAATGACGGAGATCATAATGCGTTTGCGACCGTAAGATACGATGATATTATGACCAATGTAACGGTTTCCGAACAGGTATTTGTCGAATCGATGGATATTTATACGGTTGTTGATTCTTCATTTATTCCCTGCGGTGCCGAGTGTGATTTGTATTCGGTACTCGGAGAAATCGTTGATTTTAAAATGATACAAAACGCAATGAGCGGAGAAAATGTATACGTTTTAAAAGTATCCGTAAAAGGAGTCGTTCTTACGATTTGCATCAACGAGAAAGACTTATTCGGTGAGCCTCAGATAGGATTCAGATTTAAGGGGACCGTATGGTTACAGGGCCGCGTGAATATGCTATAATTCTTATGTTTGATATGGCGAAAGCCAATATCGGTTCCCGTAGTTAAATGGATATAATAAGCGCCTCCTAAGCGCTAGTTATGGGTTCGATTCCCGTCGGGAACGTATAATAAAAAGACCTGAAATGAATTATTCACTTCAGGTCTTTCTTTTTATTTTTTCTTTATTCCACTCTGTTGTTTGCCACGAGAGTTTCGAGCTGTTCGCTTACGTTTTCGATAATTTCCGAAATCATGTCTGCATGTGTTGCGATTTCGTTGGTGGAAGATGCAAGATTACGGATTCTGCTGTTAACGTTTTCCACGATGGAAATCAATTCCTTCGATTCCGTTTCGATAATGTCGACAGCGTTCTTAATATTTGTATTTGCATTGCCGCTGTTTTCAGCCGTGATTTTCGAGTCGGCTGCAAGAGTATTGATTTCTCCGGCAACTACGGCAAAGCCTCTTCCTGCATCGCCCGCTCTTGCAGCTTCAATGGAAGCATTTAATGCAAGGAGGTTGGTCTGGTTAGCGATATCAACGACTCTTAAATTGTTTTCGGTCAGTTCGCTGAGATATTCGGTGATGTGATCGATTGAATCATCCAATGTGTTGCAGAAGTCTGATACGTTACCCATTTCGTCGGAAATAACGGAACTTTCATTTGCATTACTTGAATTTCCGGCAAGCATGTTCTTTACGGATTCACGAAGAGTATTGAATTTTACATTAATGTCGGCAATTGTTGAAAGAATCTCCGCACGCTGCTTATCGAGCAATTCGCGTTCGTGCTCTACGAGGTCCTGAGCTTCTTTCTTTTCTATTTCAATCAAATCCTTTAAGTAGTGAACACAGTTGGAATTGTGGTTAAATCCGTTGTAGATAGAGATTGCCATTTCGCGACAGGTGTCATAACCGCAGCTTGAACAGTTGATGATTCGGGATTCATCTGTAGTCTTGTTCATTGAATTGAAGATTCTGTCAAGCTCTGCATCGGTGGGAATCTTGGTTTTGCATTGCGAGGATCTGTCGGTATATTTTCTTAAATAATCGTCAAGATTGAGATGTGCAAATTGTTTGTTTAAAGCGGCAAGACGTTTTTGAGGAGTGCTGTTTCTTGACCAGGCACTCTTTTTGGTATTCTTTTTTACGCTTTCCTGTATTTTGTGAATATTGTAATAAGGAGTATCGTCGCCGGTGACATCAGGATCCGTTCCGGTACCGCAGATACAACCGTTCTCGCAGTTTAAGGCATCGAAGAAAAGATAAGGAGTCTTCGTTCCTTTGATTTTGTCTGCATTGGCTTTAAGGAAATGGTACATGCGCTTTTCGCCTTCAATCTGACGGATAAACACATCTTCGCCGAGAAGCCAGTACACATTTTCTTTTAATCCGCCCGGCATTGGATAGATGGATCCGAGACCGTACTCAATTTCATCTTTGATGGGATCGCCCATTAAATGATTTTTTATGACGTAATCCATCAAATGATCGAAAGTGACATTGTAATTTACAAGTCCGTGAGTGTTGGGATCGTCAATTTCGAGTTTTTTGGAAATGCAGGGGCTGATAAAAGCAAGTTTATCGGTAATATGCAATTCTTTCTTGGCATAGATAGCCGCACACATAAGAGGGCTTTGAACCGGGAAGAGCTTGGGCAGAATCTCGGGAAGATATCTTTCGATATATCCGACCACTGCGGGACAGGGCTGCGAAATACCGCCGTAGAATTTATGTTTCTGAATATAGTTGATGTATCCCCATGTGGTGATGTCCGCACCAAAGGATACATTTATCATTCGATTTGCTCCGAGTTTCTTAAGACCGCCGAGTACTCGCTCGTATTCATCCGGATAATCGGCACGAAAAGCAGGCGCGATAAGAAGAGAGATTTTTTCACCGCGTTTCAAATCATTGAAGAATTTCTCGGTATCGTCGCGATATTCTCTTGCACCGTGCTCGCAGGCATCAAAGCAAGCGGCACATGCAATACATCTGGAACCGTCAACTTCAATTCGTGAATTACCGTTTTCGTCGGGATTTGTTGAAATGCAGGCACCCATGCATGAACACGCACGGATACATTTATTGCATCCTACACATTTTTCGGTTGTATAAACAAGTGATTGTAAATCAAAAGACATAGCAATTACCTCTTGATAATAATTGCCGAATATAAATCTTTATACTATATAAATATAATCAAAAAATAATTATATTCCATACTTTTTGTAGATTAAATTATATATTTTTTTGAGTTGGTCGTCAGTAAGCGCTTTTTTGTCAATTACCTGTCCGTGAGTAATAATTCCCTTGCCTGAAACGGTAAGAATAAGCATGTCATCAAGATCGATAACGTCATTTATCTGAGAATAAAGAAAATCGTAATTATCTTTGGAGCCGACTACTCTGAAAAATTTGGAAAAGAAAATCACATGCATTTCAACCGGATTACCGCAGTATAATCGCATCTGGCTGTAGTTGACCGCAGCCTGGTAAAGATATCCGAACCAGGACATAAAGAAAACATAAAGACCCACCAGAATGAAAGCCGCAAAAGGAATCGGAAGTCTTAAAAATACAAAAACAAAACCGATTGCAAAGAGTACTATTGATGCGATAAGCGTTGCAATCTGCCATTTGGAATGGAACTTTCTGTAGGTAATCTTTGCGTAGCGGCGGTTCATTGATTTTGTAAGTATGAACTTGTTTTCAACAATCGGAATCAAATCCGGATTTACTGAATCTGAGTGTGCCATTTTTGTTTTAAATCGAAATATTAAGGTTTTTGAATTATGTATTTGTTTATGGGATTGCCCATGGCCGAGAACTTGGCTTCGTATTCGGTCATTATATTGCCTTCGTTTAACTTTTCATCGGCATGCAAATCCCTTGTGAATGCAATCATTTTCCAGCCTGCGGCATCGACTTCTTCCAAGGCAAAATCGAAAAGATCGTTATTGTCGGTTTTGAATTCTATAAAGCCGTCGTCTTTTAAAATCTTTTTGTATCGCTCAAGGAACTGTCTGCTTTCGAGTCGTCTTTTTGCGTGTCTGTCCTTGGGCCAGGGATCGGAGAAATTAAGATAAATCTTATCTACTTCGCCGTTGTCAAAAACATCGGTTATTTCCTCGGCATCCATTCTTATAAATATCAGATTGTCCAGGGGTTCTTCCTCCATCTTTTGAATGGCTCTTAAAAGCACCGATGAATATTTTTCGATTCCGACAAAATTTATTTCAGGGTATTTTTGTGCCATCGCATAGATAAACTGCCCTTTACCCATTCCTATTTCTATTTGGATGGGTTTGTCGTTCGCAAAGTATTCTCTGACTTTTCCTTTTCTTTCGGTTTCATCATGTATTACAAATTTGCTTTCGGCTATATATTCTTTTGAGCCGGGTACGTTTTTAAGTCTCATATTTTATCCTTATGGTTTTAATGAAAATTAAAGTCATCAGAAGAAGACTTCAACAGGAATATTGTATCATATTCCGCCATTATCATAAATTATCATCTGCTAAAACCATAGAATTTTATGCAATTTGCTTATTTTTCATTGATTTTATAATCCTCAGATGTTACGATACAATCAAATCAGGACATCTTTTCGTCGGATTCCCGACAACGGAGTTGTTTATACAACTTTCCCGGAAAATTTCCTGCATTAAAACTAAATAAAGAGCAGGATATGATTCCTGCGGAAAGGATTAAGTATGGGTTTAGACTCAAATGAAAAGATTCTTGCCGATCACAATGATGTTTTTGCTGACATTTTTAATGTGTTTTTATATGACGGTAAACGCGTTATCAGGGAAGAACAATTGGAGAATTCCAAAGACAGAAGTCAGTATAAGGCTGACGGAAAACTGCACGAACAGGAGAGGGATGTATCAAAGTTCTATAACGGAAAAGAAATGCGAATAGCTTTTCTTGGAATAGAACATCAAAACAGGGATGAGGCATATATGCCTTTGAGAGTAATATCTTATGACGGAAGTGCATACAGAGCGCAGCTTTTAAAGAATGAAACCTTTCAAAAACCTTATCCTGTAATAACGTTGGTTTTGTATTTCGGTACCAAGCATTGGTCCTACGGGAAATCACTTCATGAAGTGCTGGATATACCGGATGACATCAAAAAATATGTTAATGATTACAAAATTAATCTGGTGGAGGTGGCATTTCTCGAAGATGAACAGATAGAAAAATTCCAAAGTGATTTTAAGATAATTGCAGACTATTTTGTTCAAAAGAGAAGAGGAGCGAATTATATACCGATAGATAAAACCATAGAACATACCGATGAGTTGTTAAAGACACTTAAAGTATTGACGAAGGATGAGAGATACGAAACGGTATTGAATGAGATTAACGAAAGACATAAGGGAAAAGGAGAGATAAAAATGTGTGAAATATATGATCAGATAGAAGGTCAGGGAATCAAAAAAGGAATTGAAAAAGGAATTCAGAAAGGTATCGAAAAAGGAATTCAAAAAGGAATTCAACAGGAAAGGGTTAATACCGAAAGGGAAAGGAAGCGCGCAGAGGAAGCAGAAAAAGAACTCGCCCGTCTTAAAAAGATTTTGGATGAAAATCATATAACTGTATAAATTAGCAAAATTGTTTTTAACATACCAATTAATTATGTACCCTCTTTACCGGATACCCGGTAAGGAGGGTTTTTAGCAGTTTCCTGTATATACAAAATCAAGCTTTTCTCTTGCGATATCGGCCAGATGGTAAATTAAAGAAACATCTGTCGGATTCTTGTCGCGCATATAGAAGCGTGGGAAGAAGCGGGAGATGTGAAGCGGGATGCTTTTGCCGATTTCGGTACCGGAAGCGTCCTTAAGTGAACGAATCCAGGAAGAGATTTGCCGCATTTCTTCTTCGGTATCATTTTCTCCCGGAACGATTAAGGTTGTTAATTCGACATGGCAGTGCTTTACGGCTTCTTCGATGAAACGAAGAGTCATATCAAAACTGCCGCCAAGAGTTTTGTCATAGTATTCTTTGGTAAAGCCCTTTAAATCTATGTTCATGGCATCGATGTAAGGTTCAAGTTCTTTTAATACGGAAAGTTCTGCTGTTCCGTTTGTGACAAGCACATTTAAGAGTCCCGCTTCATGTGAAAGCTTTGCCAAGTCGCGAACAAATTCATAACCGATTAAAGGTTCATTGTATGTAAAAGCAATGCCGATGTTGTTTCGGTCTTTGGCGGAAAAGGCAATATCCACAAGTTCTTCGGGCGTTATTGCTTTAGCGCTTTTTTTCCACTCTTTAACTTCATCAGCCCACGAAATATCTGAATTTTGACAAAACGGACAGCGCAGATTGCAGCCGTAACTTCCGACGGATAAAATCATTGATCCGGGATGAAAATGTTTAAGAGGCTTTTTCTCAATGGGATCAAGTGCGATGGCTGTAATCTTTCCGTAATTGTCGGATATAACTTTTTCGTTTTTGGCAATTCTGGCTCCGCAAAATCCAAGGCTTCCTTCTTTAATTTCACAATGTCTGAAACACACTTCGCAGCGAGGCATTTTTCACTCCGTTTTTCATATTTTTTTCTTTTACAAACAGTATAACAATTATTCTTTTATTTGGCATCTTTTCTAAGAAAGCAAGAAGGATTTTTTTACTCTGAAAAAACACAGATAAAAACCGTCAAAAAAAGCCTGAAAACTTGACTGATATACTCTCAATTGGTAATATTCTATATGGGATAGTGTATTATTTTTCAGACGAAAGAAACACTGAAAACATAGGCATTTTTAATGCTGTTTTTAAGACCGCGATAATGTAAAAAAAAGGGGTGTGAGAATATGAAAATTCAAGAATTTGTAAATATGGACGGATTTGAGGAACTGATGCATAACTGGGCGGTGGCTACAGGGTTGGCAACAGTTGCCGTAGACAATGAAGGAAATTATATTTCAGAGTGTTATAATTTTACGGATTTTTGTATCAAATATACCAGAGGAAGTGAAGAAGGTTTAAGAAGATGCATGCGCTGTGACAGAGAAGGAAAAGGCGTTTATCACTGCCATGCAGGTCTTATAGATTTTTCGATTGATTTGGTTGTCAAAGGCGAAAAGCTGGGTTCTGTAATCGGAGGGCAGGTTCTTCCCAACGATCCCGACGAGGAAGAGTTCAGACGCGTAGCCAAAGAAATCGGTGTTAACGAAGATGAGTATATTGCGGCTTTAAACAAGGTCAACGTCAGAACGGAAGAGGCGATTAATGCCGCAGCGAACCTTTTGGGACAGATTATTAATGATTATATAAATGCTGAGTTTGAAAGAAAGTATGTAAAATCAATCGTGGTAGGTCTTAAAGAAGGTGTGGAAAAAACATCATCGATTGTCGCAGAGATCACTCAGTCGACACAGGAGCTTAAAAAGCTTCAGAGCAGACAAAAGATACTTTCATTGAATGCCAATGTAGAGGCTGCCCGTGCGGGAGAGCAGGGTAAAGGCTTTTCTGTTGTAGCCCTCGAAGTCGGCAAGATTTCTGAGAGCAGTTCCATAGCAAATGCCCGAATTGAAAAACTTGTTCAGGAAATTTCGCAAGTAGTTAGTAATATGCATGATGAGAAGAAATTTGAACTTTTAATGAAAGATTAATTTATGGACAACAATTTTACCAGAATCAGTGAACTGGAAAAAAGAGTAAGCGCCGAGAGAAAAGAACTTGAAAAACTTATCAGCGCTTATGATGGTACGGAAAACATTTTTGTAAAAAACAAACTTCGTTTTTTGCAGGAAGAGCTTGAATATTTGAATAATCAGTGCAGGCTCTTAAATGAATCCGTTGAAGAAAAAGCCGAAGTCAAAACAGAAGTTCCCGTCAGAAAGAGAGCTTATATTCCCGAAGGCTCTCCTGCTGCAAACGTTAAGCCTTCTGTTGCAGTGAGCATGGCAGATGTTAAACCGGTTGAAGAAAAACAGGCGGTTGAAGTTAAGCACGCTGAAACCGGTGCGGTTTTGGATACCAAGCCCGCAGAACCTGCAAAGCCCGTAGAACCTGCAAAGCCTGTCGAGCCTTCCAAGCCTGCATTTGAAGAAAAGCCGGTAGAGCCCTCAAAACCTGTTGAGATTGCAAAACCCGTCGCAGCTTCAGTTTCGGTAAGCAAACCGGAGCTTGAAGAATTGCCGGATATTGTTGTTGCTCCCGAGGATACAACCTACTTCGAAAGAAAGATGGCCGAAGAAGCCAAAGAAGAAAAGATCGAAGAGGTTAAGGAAGAGAAAACCGACAAAGAATTCGAACCCCGTATCAGACAGTGGACCAGGGATATTAATTCCAATACCGAAAGCAATAAAGAAGCGGCGGCACCAAAACCGACCGATGCAATGGTTCAAACTTCTGCGGATGTAATTTCGTCTGCTCCCGTAAAAGAAGAAAAGCCGGTAGTTGATACTGTCGCAGCTGCTCCCCAAAAAGAGGATGCTCCCAAAGCTGAAGTAACCAAGACGGCTGCTCCTCAAAAAGAAGAATATAAAGTCGAAGAGACTGTAGAAATAAAAATTCCCGATTCCGTTGTCAAAAGCGAAAAGAAAAATGAGAAGAAAAAATCTTCCATCGAAACGAGAATCGGTCTTTGGGTTATGCCTGTATTGGCGGCTACCCTTATTTTCATAAGTGTTATTTTACTTGCCAGCGCACTTCCTGAACAAATCGGCGATATATTAAAGCAGATTACAATGGTTGTCGCAGGTCTTTCATTTGTCGGAATCGGTGTTATTTTAAATAACAAAAAAATCGGCGGAGCTTTCGGACAGGTACTCATGGCCATCGGTGTCGGGGAACTGTTTGTCACGCTGGCGGTCTGCAGATTTGTATTCAATTCGATTAATGACCTTGTGCTGTTTATTTTGATACTTGTTTGGGCGACCGCACTGATAGTTCTAAAGCGGTTTTCAAGTATTTTATTCCAAACCATCGGTGAGATCGGTGTTTCGATTGCGGTAATATTCGGAACATGCTATTCGGTAGCCACATTTGAACATAACGGACTTGTTATGGTTGTGGCATTCTATGCAATCAGTGCTTTTATATATTATTTCCTATTCAAATTCAAAGGAAATACACCAAACGTTCTCTTGTTCCACATCTTTAACATGGCAAAACTTCTTGTTTTGTCCGTAGGCGTATTCCTCGGAACGGAAAACGGATTTATTCTGTCGGGAATTCTCGGCCTTCTTTGTGTATTACTCGGATTCCTTTCGGCACTCGATATTATCTTTACATTCAAGAGCGAATCCTCGCTTGACGAAATATTCGGACCGATTACGCTTTTCCTTTATTCAATTCAGGTATTTGCATCATCGCTTGTTGCAATTATGTACATGGCTCTCGCAGAAGGCGGATTCAATACCGGAATATTTATGGAAGGAATGGATGCGGTTGAGGCTGCAGTCAAGCCTTCGATCTGGGCAATGGTTACCGTGGGATGTATTCTTATCGGAATTCTGTTTTTCTGTGTGGAATTTTTCTGGAAAGAAAAAATACCCAAATACTTCTCTGAGGCATTGCTTCTTTTCGTAATATTCGGATCGCTCCTTTTCTCACATCCGACTTTCAAATTCGGTTTTATCCTGGCAATGATTATTCTTACTGTTCTCGGATATGCAAGAGAAAATCATTTGCTCAAAATCGCTGCGCTTTGCTTCTATGTCGGATATGCTTTTATCCCGGGAGAAACAGTTTTCAGAATAGCAGTCGGACTCGGACTGGGAATCGCGACATTTGCCCTTCTTTATGCGGTAAATAACCAGTATCTTTTCGCATATAAGATTTCGGTTTATTTCTCGCTTATTTTGTACGCTGTTACGGTATCGTACACGGCATTCGAAACATCCAATATATACGGCATAAGACTTGTTGTTATTCTTGCATTTGTTTCATTGCTGAATCTGGTTATGATGTTCACATTTCTTTCAAAGAACAAAGAAAAGGAATTGGATTTTGCCATGATTCCCGAGATTGTGAATCTTATCGTGGTTCCCTTTGCAATGATTCTTGCATATTTAATTTCATACAAAAACGGAACCATCGGATTCATTCCTCTTGTAATCGGATTTATAATGCTTATTGTTTCAACATTCAGAGGATATCTGCAAAAGAGGCTTCTTTGCAGAATTACGGCAATCGGATCACTCTTTATCGGTGTATTCACGCTGACGGAATTTGATTATTCGGCATTCTGGTTTGCTTCGATTGCAATAATCCTCGGAATTGTTTTGATGTATGTAAAGAAGGAAAGTTATTCGTTTACAGATAAACTTTTATACTTCATTTTAACCCTGGCTTACTCGGTTACCTGCAGTTATTACTTCTTCGAAGAACTCTCGCGAATCCCGATGCTCGGAATAGTCAATGTCTGCCTTATTGCGGCATTTGTTACGGTGATGATCTTTAAGTTTACCGGTCTTGCGAAGACTTCCGATCTGCTTAAGGATGATTTCTCGATTGTTACATTTATTACTTCATGTGCAATCATAGGAACATCCATGGTGTCAATGGGTGTATTCGAAATCAAAGCCTCGTATATTCCTTTTGCAATAATTGTAATGCTTACATATGTTTGGCTTATTCACGGATTTATTGTTGGAAGCCATCTGGAAAAGATTGCCGTTCTAGTGACTCTTTTACTTACGGTTTTCGTATCAAGCGAATTAAGGACAGCCTTTTCGATATTTGAGATTTTAACAATTGCGATTTTTATCGCATTCCTATATGCGAAAAAAGAGTCATATCACATTGTATACAAATGTTTCGCATATGGATTATTGCTGTTAAACGGTTTTACAATCCCTCTTTTATTCAAAGATACACTTGAAAACATTAAATATGTTCAAACAGCGGGAATCGTTCTTTTGGCATTTATGCTTGTAACAATGATTTTCAAATTTACGATTCTTTCAAAGAATCCCGAGTCAAAAGAACTTGATATCTGGCCGATGACTTTCACGGCAGATATACTGACTGTTTTGATGGCAGCCGTAATGCTTTGGACATACAAGGAGACGGGAAATTATCTTCCTACCGCAGTAATTGCAATAATGACCTGTGTATGGCTGATTCACGGATTTTCTTCAAAGAGAAATCTTTACAAGATATCGTTCCTTTTGGCAATGGCTTTGATGGCTTGCATGTCCTGGACATTTATTCCGACCGTTTACGTGGTCATTACGACACTTTTGACAATAATGTTCTTAATCATGCTTTATACCGACAAAGAATCCTATTCAGTCTGGTATAAGTTTGCAATCTTCATTATTGCAATGGTCAATTCGGTTATATGCCCGTTACTTTACTTCGAAACACTCAACAAGGTCGAGTGGCTCGGAGTAACCAGAGTAATCCTTATGGCGTCGCTTGTTGTGGCACTTATCTTCAAGTTCTCGCCGTTTTCAAAGAATCCCGAGACCGAAGAGGAAGATTTCTACTTCCCGACATTTGCTTCGCTGGGACTTATAGCCATATATGCGTATACGCTTATTCCGATTTACAAAGACGACAATATTATTCAGAGTGCTATACTCTTCATTATCGCTTTAATCTGGATGATTCACGGATACTTAAAAGAAAGACTTACCGAAAAGATTGCCCTTATATCGATGGCATTTGCAATCGCCGCAATTTCTTACTTCTATATCCCGGCGGTTTATATGGTAAGTGTTGTGGCAATAATAGTCGGAGTATTGTTCTTTATTTACAGAGCAAGCGATTCTTATTCATTTATAACCAAATTGTTAATGTATGTTCTGGCGGCAATTAACGCGATTATTTGTCCCATTCTTATAAAAGATACATTAAACAATCTGGAAGTATTTACGGTAATAAATGTAATATTCCTTCTCTTCTTTGTAATAAATACACTTTTCAGATTTACTCCGCTTTCAAGGAATCCGGAAACTGATGAAAGCGATATGAAATTTATTACAATCGCTGCGTGCCATGTTCTTGTATTAATGGGAATAATTGTAACATTCGTACTTGAGGCACCTGCAGACATCCTCTCAAGTCTTCTCACACTTGCACTTGTTCCCATGGGAACGGCATGGATCTGGACGGAAGAGGAAACCAATTCAGACGGAATCAACAATATGATTATCGCCGGAAAATATTTTGCGATTACGGAGTATGTATTTGTTCCGTTCATCTTATGCTATGCAATGTCGGCACCCGCATACGTATCCAGTATCGTCGGAATAGTTCTTGCAGTAGGCTGTATCGTCCTCGGCTTCGTATTGAAGATGAAAGGTGTACGTATTTACGGTCTTGTCGTTTCGATGATAATGATATTTAAGCTTGCACTTGTTGACTTTGAAAAATCATCGCTTCTTGCATATGCGTTAAGTTTCTTCATCGCAGGTATAAGCTGTCTGGTTATCAGCATGTTGTATTACTTTGTAAATGCGGCTATGGCAGAAAAAGAATAATTGTTTAAAGGGGTAGTTACAATGAATGATAATATGGTAAAAAGAAACAGGCTTTTGGCAGAAAAAGTTATAAAAGGCCTCGAATCCAGAAATATGAGCGGATACTATGCCGAGAATAAGGAGGAAGCTTTAAAAATTGCTCTTTCTTTAATTCCAGAAGGCAGCAGTATCGGTATGGGCGGTGCCATGAGTGTTCACGAAATAGGACTTTCAGAGGCTTTAAAAACCGATAAGTATAATTTTATCGACCGAGACGCAATGGAAGATAAAAGAGCGGCTATGCTTGCCGCATACGATGCGGACTTTTTCTTATCGAGTGTAAATGCGATGAGTGATGACGGTGTGCTCGTCAATATCGACGGTAATGCCAACAGGGTTTCGGCCATAGCGCAGGGACCCAAAAAAGTAATCTTTATCGTAGGCATGAACAAGGTTTGTCCCGACACTGATTCAGCGCTAAAAAGAGCCAGAAACATTGCGGCTCCGGCCAATGCGCAGAGATTCGGACTTTCCACTCCCTGTTCATCAAAAGGAACCTGCTTTGATTGCAAGTCGCCCGACACCATTTGCTGCCAATTCTTAATTACCAGATATTCACGTCATAAAGACAGAATCCATGTCATTCTTGTGAATGATAATCTGGGATTTTAGAGGTTATTAATGAAATTCAACAAAAAAATAAAAAGAATACTTGCGTCGGTAATGCTGACAGGCCTGATATTTGCAATACCTTTAAATGTTCTCGCGGAAGATCCTCCGGATTATGAGGCTCTGGCTGAGGCGAGAAAGGCACTCCCGATTCAGTCCAATGCAATTACGGACTGGCCTCAGGGACCCGAAGTATCCGCACAGGCCGCAATACTTATGGAAGCCAAAACCGGCGCCATTCTTTATGCAAAAAATATAGACGAGCGTCTTTATCCGGCCAGTACGACCAAGATTTTAACCTGTACACTCGCCATGGAAAACTGCGATCTTGATGAAATGGTAACGTTTTCCAAAGAAGCGGTAAATGCGGTTCCCTGGGACGGTTCGAAAGTAGGTATGGATGCCGGCGAATCAATACCGATGCAGCAGGCTCTCGAAGCCATTCTTGTCGGAAGTGCGAATGAAGTATCCAATGCCGTAGCCGAGCATGTAGCCGGAAGCATGGATGAGTTCGTCAACATGATGAACAAAAGAGTCGAGGATTTGGGGCTTGAAAATTCGCATTTTATGAATGCGAACGGGCTTTACGACGACAACCATTATACTTCGGCTTACGATCTGGCAATTATAGCAAGAGATTTTTTCAGCTTCGATCTTTTGGCCAAGATGGCAAGAACTCCGAAGATGGAATTTACGCCGACCGCGACCCAGCCCGATGAATTTACGGTCAATTCCAAAAACATGCTTTTGGAAGGAAAGAAATATCATTACGAATATCTTGTGGGTTCAAAAACGGGATATACGGATAAAGCGAGACAGACTCTTGTATCCTGCGCCAAAAAAGACGGAATGGAATTAATCTGTGTGGTATTAAAAGAAGAATCACCCACGCAGTTTACCGATACGATTGCGCTTTTTGATTACGGCTTTAATAATTTTACAGTCGAGTCCATTAAAGGCAAAGAATTCAGTTTCGATTCCAACAAGAGCGGGTTCTTTAAGACCGGAACGGATATTTTCGGAGATTCGAAGGATATTTTAATGCTTAACGACAACGCCAAAATTATCCTTCCGAACAATGCGACTTTCGATGATTTAAAGATGAATGTCGTATATGATACCGACAATGTCAACGCCGTTGCAAAGGCAGAGTATACATTTAACGGAAACGTAGTTGGATATGCGGATATTTTACTGAATACGCAAAAGACGACTCTTTTCGAAGGTTCTGACAATATGACGGCCACAGATGAAGAAGTTACCTTCGTCTCCAATCAGGACGGCAAATCTTTGTTTCTTAATATTAAGATTATTCTGATTTCGCTTGTTGCGTTTGTTGTGCTTGTAACAGCAGTCCTTCTCATATACAAAAAAATCATTATGGCAAAGAGGGATTTAAGAAAGAAAAAGGTAAACAAAAGCAGGGAAAAAGACAGAATATATCGAGACGAATCAAAGCATAAGAGCTTTAAATTGTAAATAAATAGGACCTCCGGATTTAATATTCGGAGGTCTGTTTTTTTGATTTATTCTTTGTTTTCTTTGTTTTCCGTTTCGCTTTCATCGGCATCCGTTTTGTTTTTCTTCTTTTTATTGAAGATCAGGAACTTGCTGAATACGTAATTGGCAATCGTTACAAGAACGGCCGATATGAAGATTTTTACGAACCAGTAGTAAATCTTGTCCTGAGTATCCAAATCGTTGAATGTAAGATTTACGTATGATAAAAGTTTTAAGAGTAAATCTTTAAACGAAACGATGTTTACAAAGAACCACATGATCAAAACATCGAGCACCCATGTGGAGATTCTCGAAGCGGCGAATCCGCCGAACTCTTTCAAAATGTGTTTGTTCTTGCTTTTAAAAACCCACGCCCTGTTTAAAGGATAGGCAAAACATACGCCGACTACCCAGGAAATGGTATTGATGAGAAAATTCTGAAAGGATATGTTGGAATCCAAAAAGAATTTTGCCACAAAGCAGGCGAGCCAGGAAACGATGGTTGTCAGCACGCCGACTATCAAATAAATGATGATTTCTTCGTATTTCTTATAAAGTTCTTTTATTTTGTTCATAATATTACTTCTTTTATTCGTTGTCTTTTGTGGTAGCTATCATATCTGCGATACACCAGTGAGGGTTGTCGACATTGTCATCCGAATCGTCAATATAAACAAAGAAGATGGTCGAGTCGAAATCGTTGGAGATTCGTTCCTTGGTTCTCGTAAGAATCATGTTCTTTGAGAAGGCGATGTGAAGCGAGTAGCAGATATCGGAGTATTCACAATAATTATCCACAACAACATTTGTATATTTGGGATCGTCAAATGTATGAGCGGATGTAAATGTGATGTCTACGCCCGTTGCCCATTGTTTTGCCATATTCCAGTAGTCCGAATCCTTGATTAGGAAGGACTGAACAGTTGCAAGACCGTGATTTGCACCGCTTAAATCGGAGGTGTTGAAATCTTCGTAGGTCTGAATCATCGAAAGGGCTTCATTTTTCCTGTCATCGCTTAATGTTGCGGAAGCGGAAGAGTAAGAAGCGCGAATTTTATTGCCGTTTATTTCAATGGGTACTTCTTCGCCTGCGGCATTTAAAACCTTGATAGAAGAGCCGCTTACCACATTTTCGACTTTGTATTCAACGTATGAAGGCATATCCACGTATTTTGACACATAGGCAAATTCGGGAATTTCTTCAACATTGCCTGTCATGTAATCATCGCTTACGTGAAGACCGTCGATAACGGGTGAATATCCTTCGGGAACCGAGAAGGTGTAATTTACGACATCTATGCTGCATACCGGTTCAATGGTATCCACGGCCCAATCCATAATTGTGAGGATGGCAAAAATCTTTGTCTGGCTTACAGCCTTAAGTGTAACCTTGGCAACCGTTTCTCCGTCAGAGGTGATATTGTAAACGGGAGCTTCGGTAATATAGCTTGTCGGATCTTTTTCAAAACTGAAAGAAGTATGGGATTCGAGTGTTTCTATATAATTCTCAAGCAGTGCATCGCTGTTAGCGAATGTTAAATCAAGACCTTTGAAAGTAAAGTCGTCGGGAGTAAACGAACCGGTTTTGACTTTGTCTTCAAACTCGTTAATGTATGAAGCCATGAAGTTTTCGGACTGAGAGTTTTCATACTTTTTAAGACATGCGTCCGTATACTTTAAAAATGCAAAAGATAAAACAAGCAGAATAACCGTATATATCGCAAGTCCTATCCAAAAGACCGGAGATTTCTTTTTCTTTTGGGCCTGGTGAGATGTTCTCTTTGCACCTGAAGAATTGCTTCTTGAAGCACTGTGGCTTTGACTTCTTCTCTCTGTCTCGATTGCATCTCTTGCTGCAACTCTTTTGGAAGCCTGATTCCTTCCTGAAGGAGAAGCACCCTGTCGTCTTTGGGATTCCGAATTTGAAGTATTTGTTCGTCTTGAAGCTTCTTTTTCGGAAGAAGGTCTGCTTTCGGATGTTCTTCTTACGGGTCTTTCTTCTGCGAAAGTTCTGCCCTCGGTTGTTCTCTTAACGGGTCTTTCTTCTGATGTTTTTCTTACAGGTCTTTCATTTGAAGATGCTCTGTTTTCCGATGTTCTTTTTACGCTTCCTTCGTCAGAGGATACTCTGCGCTCTCCCGAATTGTTTCTTTCCTCGCGAAGCTTTCTCATACGCTCGTTGGCGAGTTCTCTCATGGAGGGCTGACGGTTTTGCTGATTATTTTCGTTTGCCATTTCGCTTCCTCCTTAGTTCTTGGGCATTACCGCAAAAGCTGTCGGTAATTTCCATGATGAATTCTTGTAATAGAAGGTTACGCTCGACATTTCATAAGCACCGTTATAAACCATGGAAGATGAACTTCCGCCGTCGAGATTGGCAGCATTTATTGCGCCGTATTCCTGCATGATACCGATAAGATCGGAGGCGGTTGCACCAAGATGGCCGCTCGCACCTCTGCCGTCGGTTACGAGGAAAAGAACTGCACCGTCGGCACGCTGACCGATGGCGGTTCTGGGATTGGCACCCGAACCTGTTCCGTTAAGTACACGTGCTTCGCCGTTGGAAATAAGCGAAACAAAATGATTATTCGAATCGGAGGATTCTTCCTGGAAGCAATGTGCATCCCTGATTCCTTCGGTTTTTACATAGTTTTCAAAATCGGCACTCGACATTCCGGTGAGATCTTTGATGATTAAAATATTGTCATTGTTGAATCCGATCATATAAAGTCCTGTAAGTCCCGAAGGCTGATTGTATGTAATCTGACCGTTTTCAACCACGACACCGAGAGGCTGACCGCCTTTGTTGCCCACGGATACGTAAATACCTGCATTTACGCCGCCGATGGCACCGCGGTCGCTTATAATCTCATCGAGGTTTTTACCGTACTCGCCCCAGGAACCGTTCTGGCTTGTTGTGGCCATTACTACCTGAGAGGGATCCTTGATAATCATCATCTTGGCAAAGAAAGTACGACCGGAAATCTCCTCGATTCTGATTCCGTTTTCGTCGAATTCTTCATCCGCATAGGGATTGCTTTCGCCCGACTCCGGATTATCGTCGCTTGGATTTATGGAGATGAGGGAAGTATCGACGGTTGTGTCGACTTTTTCCATCGAGTTCATATCAACGATTTTTTGAATTTCTTCATCGCTGCACACCCAGTTTGCGAGGAACTTAAGCTGTCCCGTCTCAAGAATGGTGGTAATGAAAAGTGTTCTTGCCGCTTCCGAAGGCCCGTTACAGCACTTTTGAAGCATGATGTAAAAAGTTCCCAAAAATATTATCAGTGTTACAAGGATTACAAGCCCTGCTTTGCCTGCAATACCCAGAATTTTTTTAAGCATGAAAAATAAAACCTCCGAATATGTGTAACTTTATTTTTTCTTCTTTGTGGCGAAAACCCAGGTCTGCTGAATTCTGAAACTTAAGAAGAAAAGGAATGTGTCTACGACAATTTTAATGAGTGTATCAAAGAGACTTCCGTCGCTTAATTTGAAAATAATTGTCGAGAACAGATATACAAGACCCGTTGAAGCCGCGAGCTGACATACACAGAGAATGTAGTAACGAAGCATCGTAGAGCCGAATTTTTCTTTTGATTTGAAAACAACTTTTCTGTTTAAAGAGAAGTTTACAAACGAACTGATTATACGTGCAATCGCTTCTGCAAGGATAATTCTTAACTCATTCGAAAAACCGAGCCTTCCGAAGATGATGTTTAACAAAGTAAACAGCGATACATCAACGAGAGTGGAAGCGAGTGAACTTGCGATATATTTGATAATCACGCCGTAAATACGAATCGAATCGCGGATCGGTCTGAAATGCGAAGTCTGATTTTCTTCTATATATACAGTGTTGATTACGGTTTCCTTAAATTCGATTCCCGCCTGCTTTACGGCAAAGAGCTGGTTTGTTTCATATTCATATCTGTCGCCGTCAATCTGGAGCATTAAAGGAAGATGCTCAAAAGGAATCGCACGAAGCCCGGTCTGGGTATCGCTTACTTTAATTCCGCATAAAAGTCTGAAAACGGTTCTTGTGATTTTGTTTCCGAATCTGGATCTTGCGGGAACATTTTCATCATTGAAATTACGAACACCCATAACGAATGCATGGGGATTCTCTTCGAGAAGCTCGATACATTTTTTTACATCCACGGCGAGATGCTGTCCGTCGCCGTCAACCGTAATTACGTTTGGTTTATTCGGTCTGTTGTTTAAAATGTATTCAAAAGCCGTCTTCATGGCACGGCCTTTGCCTTTGTTTACTTCATGAACAAGCACCGTTACGCCTGAAAAGTATTTTGCTTCTTCAAATCGCTTCTTAAATTCGTCCTTGCTGCCGTCGTCCACGAGGATGATATCATCAAAACCCACGTCAACAAGGCTTTGCACTGTCGATATTATTTTTTCATCCGGGTTTAAACTCGGAATAATAACTGTAGCGTTCATTGCTAAATCCTTTTGGTCAAATTAATCTTCTGCTTTAACGTCCTCGGTCTTCGTTTCTTCGACCTTAACTTTCTTTGGATGCTTTTCCTGCCATTTTTTAATCACAAACTCACCGATAAGGCAAGCCAGAATACCAAGTGCGACACCTGAGATTGCGCCTGCAATAACATCGGTGGGGTAGTGTATGCCCACGTAAAGTCTTGAAAGACTTATAAGAAATGCCATGACAAGCGTCGGGATGGAAATCTTTTTGGGAAGCTTTAAAAGATAAGCTGTGGCTGCCGCAAACGACGAGCCCGTATGGCCCGAAGGGAAAGAAGCATCCGTCGCATGTTTTATGATACATTCAAGGCCGGCTATGATTTCATAAGGCCTGAGTCTTCCGATGATGTTTTTAAGCAGGGCATTGTTTACGATTACGGAGAAAAGAAGCGCAACCAAAGCAAAAATTCCCGCTTTTCTCGTCTTTTTAAAAATACAGAGAATAAGAGAGAGACCAATCCAAAAATATCCGTTGTCTCCCAAATGAGTGATAAATTTAAAAATACTGTCGCAAACAGGGTTCCTGAGAGTTTCCTGAATCCACAAAAGAATCATGGCATCGAAATTTAATATCATAAAAGACCTCGTTTTTTTTACATAATCCAATAAATTATATCAAAATAAGGAAACGATTACAACACACCCCACAAATAAGAACCAATCTGTGCTATAATATTCAAGGGAAAAAGACGATTAAACGTCAAACGGAAAAAGATATGAGAGTCGAATACAAAATCATAAGAAGTTCGCGAAAAACCATGGCCATCGAGATTAAGCCCGACGGAAGAGTGTATGTGAGAATCCCGAACAGGATCTCAGACAGACAGGCCAGAAACTTCGTAGAGAGCAAGGCGGACTGGTTAAAAAAGAACCTCGAAAAGATTGAATTAAGAAATGAAGAAAAAGGCGAAGTCGAACCCTTCAGCGAGACCGAGCTTAAAATAATAAAGAAAAAAGCCAAACGTGAGATACCGATTCTGGTGGATTATTATGCACCGATAATCGGGGTGACCTACAATCACATATCGATAAGGGCGCAAAGGACTCTTTGGGGGAGCTGTACGGCTGAAGGCAACCTTAACTTTAACTGCCTGCTGGTGCTTCTTCCGGAGAGAGTCATGAGATATGTTGTAGTGCATGAACTTTGTCACAGAAAAGAGATGAATCATTCGAAAAGATTCTGGAGCGAAGTATCGAAAATTCTCCCCGACTATAAAGAGCTCAGGAAACAGCTTAAAGATAACGGAAATATATACCTTGAAAGGCTCGGATAGAGACTAAAAAGTGACAAATCGGCACTGTTTTGGAGTCTGATTTATCAAAAATACTGAAAAATCACTATATTATGTGGTAAAAGTATGAAAAAATGCGCATATTTAGGCATTTTACCTTGACAAATGACCGAAAAACCACTATAAATAGTATAGTGCTAAACAAAGCACGGCAAAATTGTAAAAAATGGTATAGGAGGAGTTCATAATGAACAAGACAGAATTAGTTGCAGCTATGGCTGACAAGGCTGGTTTATCAAAGAAAGATGCTGACAAGGCTCTCGCTGCTTTTATCGACGTAGTTGGTACAGAGTTAACAAAGAAGGGTGGAAAGGTTCAGTTAGTTGGATTCGGTACATTCGAAGTTGCTGAAAGAGCTGCCAGAACAGGTCTTAATCCTTTAACAAAAGAAAAGATCAAAATCAAAGCTTCCAAGGCTCCTAAGTTCAAAGCTGGTAAGGCTTTAAAGGACAAAGTTAACAAGAAGAAATAATTAACATTTCTACGATAAAAGGACAGCTTTTCGGCTGTCCTTTTTTTGACGAAAGATTGAGACTTATCCGAAAAACCGGATAGCGATAATCTTAAGGGAGAAAATATGAGACTCGACAAATATTTAAAAGTATCAAGACTTATAAAAAGAAGAACCGTTGCCAACGAGGCATGCGATGCCGGAAGGGTGACCATCAACGATAAGGTTGCCAAAGCATCAACAGATGTTAATATCGGAGATGTAATCGGAATAAAATTCGGAGAAAAAACGGTTACGGCGAAAGTACTCCGAATTACAGAGACAATTCATAAGGAAGATGCTAAGGATATGTATGAACTTATGTAACCCCATACCATATTTTGAGGTTAACATAAGAGCACAATGCATATTTAATAATACATGCCGAAGATGCCCGTAAAATCTACACAAAACGAATGTTCGATTTAAAAAATTTTTTTAAAAAAGGTTACATAATTTGCCAAAAAACATTTGACAGTAAAACCCGAAAACAGTAAACTATTTATGTCAACTGTGGTAGACATGGAAGTTAAATCAGTTGATTTATTCGGTTTACAGGGGAAAATTTCGATGAAGTGGTGGCATGTGCCGGCGTACAGAATTCAAAAATTTAAAAAGAGTTCTTTGATCACTCCGATAGTGGTTTTATTTTTGATAATCGCTTTGGTCGGCGCGGTAAGCATAGGATGTGCTTCCTTAAGAAACAAACAAAGAACTTATGACGCCGAGATCGAAAAGTATCAAAACCTTATAGCAGCCGAAGAATTACGAAGCGATGAGATTGCCGAGTACGCAATGTACACCAAGACAACAGCTTATTACGAAGAGGTTGCAAGAGAAAAATACAGACTGGTTCACGATAACGAAATATTGTTTGTTACAAAATAGAACTTAATGGGGCAGTTCAAATGAATTGCCTCTTTTTTATTCATAAACACGGAAAATGACGGATTGCAGAAACCGTTAGTTTTCGCTAATATAAGTACATATGAAAACGGTGCATGAATATATAAAAAAGAACAAACTCCTTACTAAGGGAGACAATCTTATCCTCGGCGTTTCCGGCGGGGCTGATTCTGTTTGTCTTCTTTATATATTGAATGAATTAAAAGACGAATACGACCTTAAAATAACGGCAGTACATGTAAATCACATGATAAGAGAGACTGCCGGACGTGATGAAGAATTTGTCGAAAAGCTTTGCAAAAAGCTTAATGCGGATTATTTGTCTTTTAAAATCGACTGTCCCGCTGTCGCAAAAAGAGACGGCCTTTCTTTGGAGGAAGCCGGAAGAAACGAAAGATACAGGCTTTTTTCAAAAGCGGGAGACGAAAAATACGGTGTGGGCAATTATAAAATCGTTGTGGCACATCACATGGACGATCTTGCGGAAACCCTTATTTTCAATATGGCAAGAGGAACCGGCATTGCAGGTCTTTCTTCCGTAAAGTGTCAAAAAGACAATCTGATAAGACCGCTTCTTTGTCTTACCAGAGCGCAGATTGAGGAGTATCTGGGAGAAAAAGGAATTTCTCATGTGGAAGATGAGACAAATTTCTCGGATGATTATGCAAGAAACAAAATCAGGCATAAAATCATCCCCACGATGAACGAAATTACCGAAAAAGCCGTTAATCACATGGCTTCCTGCGCAGGGCAGCTTGGCGAAATAGAAGATTTCCTTAGGATTCAGACGGATTCTTTATGGAATGAATATGTTGTTTCAGACAATGAGAGGATTCTTATTAAGGATGGTATAAAAAAAGAACACCCGGCTCTTATAAAAAGAGTTATTCATCGGGCGCTGACCGAAAGCGCCGGCAGGGCGAGGGATATTTCGGGAGTTCAGATTGAGGCGATTCTTTTGCTTTTTGACGCTCAGACCGGGCGAAAAAGAGACCTCATCTATAATATGGAAGCCCTTCGCGAGTACGAAGGTGTCTCAATTGCAAAGAAAAGCGAAGAGAACAAATCAAAGAAAGAAGAAAAGCTTAAAAATCTTTCCATCGAGGTAAAGGACATAGACTTTTCACAAAATATTCCCACTGATTTGTACACGAAATGGTTTGACTATGATAAAATTAAATATTGTCCGAGTGTCAGGTTCAGACAGGACGGCGATTATCTTACCATTAATAAAGATAATCAGAAAAAGCTTCTGTCCGATTACATGACCGATGAAAAGATACCCTTAAACGAGAGGGATGAGATTGTTCTTCTCGCTGACGGAGAACATGTTTTATGGGTCGTTGGACACAGGATAAGCAACTATTATAAGGTAGGAAGCGACACTAAAAAGATTTTGATTGCCAAGTATAATGAGCCTCCGATCGTTTAAAGGAGTTAAAAATGGAAAAGATTACTGTAATGATTTCCGAAGAGGAAGTCAATAAAAGAATTCGTGAAATAGGCGAACTGATTACAAAGGATTACGAAGGCAAGGAATTGCTTTTGATATGTGTATTAAGAGGCGGAAGTTTCTTCATGTGCGAACTTGCCAAGAGAATCAATCTCGACGTAAAGATTGATTTCATGTCGGTTTCAAGCTACGGCAAAGGAACCGCTTCAAGCGGCCACATCAAGATTATCAAAGACCTCGAAGAATCCATTGAGGGCAAGAATGTAATAGTAGTGGAAGATATCATTGATTCCGGAAGAACATTAAGCCATCTCCTCGATCTTTTGAAATCAAGACAGCCCGCAAGTCTGGCGCTTTGCACACTTCTCGACAAACCCGACAGAAGAGTGGTTGAGGTTCCGGTTGATTATACCGGATTTCAAATCCCCGACTATTTCGTGGTAGGATACGGACTTGATTACGATCAGAGACACAGAAACCTTCCTTATATAGGAAAGGTTGAAATAGACAACGAAGTACTTAAATAATTTTTTAGGAGGCATAAGTGAACAACAACAAAGGACCGAGACTTTTCGGTGCATTATTACTGATTACGATACTGATAATAATCGGTATATTTATTTCCAGACTCGACACGAACGCCCTTATGGGTATCAAGCCTTACACAAGAGGAATGCTTGAAAAACAGCTCGAGGAAAACATGGTATTAAGCGCCAGCATTGAGCAAAAGCTTAATTCAAACGGCGGTTCGGTATACGTTACATTAAAAGACGGACAGGAAAAAGTTTTAAACGTTACCAATACCAATGAAGCCGAAGAGTGGATAAGAAGCTACGGAATCGATCCGGCTGTAAGCGAAGTACCCGGTGAAAACTGGTTTATTTCTCTTCTTCCCACCATTATCATGGCGGTTGTCTGCGTATTCTTCTTTGTAATCATGCTCAACATGATGTCCGGTTTGTCAGGCGGCGGCAACGGCGGAAAACTGATGGATTTCGGAAAGAGCCGTGCAAAGATGATTAAGGACAATCACAAGAGACTTCAGGATGTTGCCGGACTTGATGAAGAAAAAGAAGATTTAAGCGAAATAGTAGACTTTTTAAAGAATCCCGGAAAATACGCAAAGATGGGTGCAAGAATTCCCAAAGGTATCCTCCTTGAGGGCCCTCCCGGAACAGGTAAGACTCTTTTGGCCAAAGCCATTGCAGGTGAGGCAGGAGTTCCTTTTTACAGCATTTCCGGTTCGGATTTCGTGGAAATGTTCGTAGG
>DFEM01000191.1 GCA_002369155.1 Lachnospiraceae bacterium UBA3802
CACAATCCCGCATATTCCAACTGGTATGCTCTTGATGCATGGGTAAAGGAATACGGTGTGTTAAACGGAACCGCTCTTACGGATGCCATTACCACAAAGTGTTTCTTAAAGGACTTCCAACTCACATATTCAACTCTTTTCTCGGGATGTCGTCATGACTCGGGCGATCCTTACGAGTGGGGAGATATGATGATCGAACATTACAAGAAGCTTGGAATCGATCCCATGACAAAGATGCTTCTTTTCAGCGACAGCCTTGATTTTGACAGAGCTACCGCTATCAACAATTATTTCAAGGGAAGAGTTAAAGTTGCATTCGGTATCGGTACTTACATTGCCAACGACACCAAGGTACCCGCTTTGAACATCATCATGAAGACCACAGCCTGCAACGGCATGGATGTTGCAAAAATTTCCGATGTTGAAGGCAAAGGAATGTGCAAGAATCCCGAATACATCCATTACCTTAAGAGATGTATTGAATGGAGACTTTCTCATCCCGATGATTTGTTAAGATAATTTAAGGAGAAAAACATGAACTACAATTTTAAACCTCAGAATGTCTGCCCCGTGCAGATATCTTTCGACCTTGATGGAGATAAAGTATCAAACATTTCTTTTACAGGCGGATGCAACGGCAATCTAAAAGCCATCTCCAAACTTTTGGACGGAATGAGCGTTGATTATATCGAGAGCAAACTGAAGGGCAACACATGCGGCTTTAAAGGCACATCATGTGCGGATCAGCTTGCAATAGCTGTAAGAAAAGCTTACGAAGAAAGCAAAGCGTAGATTATATTCGGGGGAATCGGATGCAAGGGAATTTTTACGGCTGGTATTTAAAATGCCAGTCAAAGGAAGACACAATAGCTTTTATAGCCGCAAGGCATCAAAACGGTACAAAGGAAACATCATCGCTTCAGATTATAACAGATGATGATGCTTATAATGTCGATTTGCCTGGAAATGCGTATAAGAAAGACTGCGCAAATATATTCCTTGGCAAAAACAGATTCGGCAAAAACGGAATAAGAGTCAATATTGACAATCCTTCTTTAAGGGTAAAGGGAAAGCTTGATTTTGGTGCCATCACGCCGATTAAATACGACATTATGGGACCTTTTGCACTGATTCCTTTTATGGAGTGCCGCCACTCTGTTTACAGCATGAGGCATACCGTAAACGGAAGAGTAGTTATTAACGGCAAAAACTATGTATTCGAGAATGCGCTCGGATACTGGGAAGGCGATTCGGGCAATTCTTTTCCGAAGGATTATCTTTGGACACAGTGTCTTTTTAACGGCGGTTCGCTTATGTTTTCGGTAGCGAATATTCCTTTCGGACTTTTTGATTTTACGGGAATAATCGGCGTTGTATATTACAACAAAAAGGAATACCGTTTTGCCACATATCTGGGAGCGTATATAAGAGAACTTCGCGACGGAAAGGTAAGAATCAAACAGGGCAACATGGAATTTGAAGCCGGACTTTTGGAGAAAACGGGAAAGGCTTTAAATGCACCCGTATCGGGCTCCATGATTCGTACGATTCATGAGAGCGCATCCTGCAAGGCGTACTATAAATTCAGGATAAAAGGAAGGACTGTTTTTTCTTTCAAAACGGACCATGCTTCTTTTGAATACGAATATCCGAATTAGTATCGGATTATATTCAAAAGACTCATTTTATGATATAATAAAAAAGTATTTGAAATTCAGACTCTGAGAGTCGGAAAACATGGGGGTGACGAATATGGACAGAGATTCTTTAAAAAGATCTATGGAAAACGCCAGAAGAAATAAGATTGCCGTTATCTGTTATCTGATTACGATAGGGATAATTACGATTGCTTATTTCATTGAGGTTTTAAAGCATAGCAAGTCGGTACCTTATTTTGTGGTTGCCGCACTTCTCTTCTGGATTCCCGGAGCAATTATTATCGTTTTCAATAAATTAAAATCCGACAATATCCTTTTAAGATATATGATTCTCTTCGGATTTGTCATTCCCTGGGGATATCTGCTCTTTACCGCGACCAATAACCTTGTGTTTACTTATGCACTCGTTATTATGATTGCGCTTAATGCTTACGCAGACAGAAATTTCGCTCTCATCACAACCTTTGTGTTCAATGTCGTCAATCTGATAGGTGTAATTATGACACTTGTAAAAGGCGGCTTTGCATCCGATTTGATAACAACTGCTGAAATTCAGGTTTTGCTTATGCTTCTTTGCGGTACATACAATGTATTTATTGCAAAGACAAATGCCATCTTAAACAGCGGCAAGATGCATCAGATCGAACAGGAAAAGAACAATACGGCAGCACTTCTTAATCAGATTATTACCGCTTCCGAAAATATCAAGAGCGGCATTGAAGTGATGACCGACAAGATGAAGATGCTCGATGAAGCAATGGACAGAACCTGCAGCGCAATGGAAGAAGTAAGCATGGGCACAGGCGAATCCGCTGAATCCGTACAGACTCAGATGGTAATGTCGGGCGAGATTCAAAACAAAATCGAAGAAGTTTCCAATCATACAAAAGAAATCACCAGAAGCGTCGAAAAGACCATGGATGCTGTTTCGGCAGGTGACAACAATATGAAGAACCTCGAAAACGAGGTTGAAAAATCCAAGATGTATTCCGATAAGGCTGCAAAAGAACTCGAGGAACTTGAGAACTATACCAAGCAGATGCAGACCATTATCGAACTTATTAACAATGTAGCCGACCAGACGGATCTGCTTGCACTTAATGCCAGCATTGAAGCTGCCAGAGCAGGTGATTCCGGAAGAGGATTTGCTGTTGTTGCAACAGAGATTTCCAATCTTGCAAATCAAACGCAGAGTGCCACGGACGATATTAAGAATCTTATTACAAACATCAACAATAAACTTATCGATGTTGACAATGCAATCAAATCCTTCCTCGAAGGAAGCGCAAGACAACATGAGGTTGCTCTTGAGACCGCAAGAAGTCTTGACATGATTAAGAGCGACACGGGTAACATTGAAGACAATATCAAGGGCCTTGCGGTAGCCGTTGCCGGATTATCAGAGGCGAACAAGACCATTGTTGACAGTGTTCAGAATATTTCGGCAATACTCGAAGAGGTATCGGCTCATTCGACCGAAACATACGAGGCAAACAGAAGAAATACCGAGACCGTGAGCGAAGTAATGACAATAGTCGATCAGTTGCAGGAACAGGCAGAATCGCTTAACCATGAGACTGAAGACAAGGAATAAAAGAAATTCACGAAACCCGGAAATGAAGATTTTCGGGTTTTGTTAATATAATAAAAGGGAGACTTTAAAGAATGGCAGTAAGGATAGTTGCGGATTCGGCAAGCGATGTTTCGCAGGATATCGCAAAAGAGTGGAATATCGATATTATTCCTCTTAAGATCAGATTCGGGGAAGAAGAATTTTTAGACGGAAAGACACTGACAAACAAGAGGTTTTACGAAAGACTCATTGAATCCGACGAATTACCAAAGACCAGTCAGATCTCACCCGCAGATTACGAAGAAGTTTTTAAAAAAGCCGTTGAAGCAAAAGATGAGGTTGTATGCCTTACGATTTCTTCGGGTGTATCGGGATGCGTACAAAGCGCCACCATTGCAGCCGGAGAATTCGACGGAAAAGTTCATGTGGTAGACAGCAAACAGTTTTGCATCTCATATTTTATTCTGGTTGAATATGCGGTCAGGCTTCGAGACGAAGGAAAGAGTGCGGAAGAAATAGCCAAAGAGATAGAAAGAGTAAGAGAAAAGTCCACGGTATTAAGCGTTTTTGATACGCTCGAGTACCTTAAAGCAGGCGGAAGACTTTCATCCACTGCAGCTTTTGTCGGAGAGATTCTTTCCATCAAACCTGTTATTACAATTACGGACGGCATCGTGGAAGTAATAGGAAAAGCAAGAGGTTCCCAAAAAGGAAACAACATGCTCATAAGCAGGGTCAGGGAACTCGGTGGAATAGATTATTCGATGCCTCTTTGTGTCGGATATACCGGTATTTCTGACGATCTTTTATTAAAATATCTCGAGGACAGCAAAGACCTTTATGAGGGCGATATAGCCGATATCAGAAAAGTAAGTGTAGGAGCTACCATAGGAACATATGCGGGACCCGGAGCCATAGCTGTAGCATTTTTCCCGAAAGGGGTTTAAGAACGGAGTATAGATGGATTTTGACAAAATAACCAATTATCTTGATTCACTTGTAGAAGAAAAAGACATTCCCAGTGTTGACTGTGTTATTTTCAAGGATCATGAAATGTTATACAGACACATGAAGGGAACAAACGACAAAGACAAGAAAATCCCTGTCAGAGAAAATCAGCAGTATCTGATGTTTTCGATGACAAAGGTTCAAACCATGGTTGCTTTTATGCAGCTTGTGGAAGACGGAAAAATCTCGCTTGAAGACAATGTATCGGATTATCTTCCCACATATAAGGATCTTCTTTGCGAATCAAGAAGCGGCAATGCAATCGATATAGTCAAGTGCAAGACCCCAATGAAGATCAAGCATCTTGTATCGATGCAGTCAGGACTTGATTACAATCTTCAAAGAGCCGGAATCTTAAGAGTGTTAAGCGAAAAAGGAATGAATGCAACCACAAGAGACATTGTTGAAGCATTTCCGGAGACTCCTCTTAAATTTGAACCCGGAACCCATTTCCTTTACAGTTTAAGCCATGATGTTATCGCAGCCATCATCGAGATTGTATCAGGCAAGTCATTCGGTGAATATTTGAAAGAAAATATCTGGGACAGACTCGGAATGAACGATACGCTCTTTGCCGAGCCAATGAATTATTTAAGCAATCTTTCGCAGCAGTTTATCTGCGATGACAAGGGTGATATAGTTCCGATGGAGCAAAGCTGCAATTACCAGTTAAGCGAAAAATACCAAAGCGGCGGAGCGGGACTTATCAGTACCACGATGGATTATGCCAGATTTGCCGATACCATTGCATGCGGCGGTGTCAACAAAGAAGGAAAGAGAATAATTAAAGCAAGAAGTATCGAAACCATTAAGGAAAATCTTCTTAATGAAGACGGACTTAAGGATATAGAGATTACCATGGGAAGAAAAGGATACGGATACGGCATCGGAATGCAGGTGCTTATCGATCCTGTAATCCTCGGAAGCAAGGCACCGCGCGGTGTATTCGGATGGGACGGCGCTGCGGGAAGCTGCATCATTATGGATACCAAAAGCAAATTATCGCTTGTATATACTCAGCATGTAAGAAACTGCGGCCTGGCATACGGAGAGATTCATCCCAGACTCAGGGAATTTCTTTTTGAATAATCTGCGGTTTTGATAAATTTACATGTTTGTCTGAAAGGAATAGACTATGAAAGATTTTATCAGGGAATTACAAAGTTACCCGGGAATCGGTGTAAAAATGCTTAAATACAAGAGGGAGATTAAGGCTACCAAGGTCAGCCTTAACAACAGCAAGGAAGTATATTTCCTTCATTTTGCTCCAAAAGAAAAGAAGCATTCCGAGATTGTTATCTATATTCACGGAGGCGGCTGGAACAGCAAATCGCCCAGAGATTTTGAATTTATCGGACAAAGAATCGCAAAAGAAGGATATGACTGTATCATTATGGGTTACAGAAAAGTGCCCCATGTTCATTACAATGAGATTATCCATGATGTCTGTGTTGAATACAAATCAGTGCTTAAATATTTAAGCGGCAAGAATATCGATGCATCGCGCGTGATAATAATGGGATCTTCTGCAGGTGCACATTTGGGTTCTCTTCTTGTATACGACAAGGAACTTCATGCGAAATACAAAATCGGTTCCAAAAGATTTGTCGGTTTCATCGGTCTTGCCGGCCCTTATTATTTCGGAGGAAAACTTCCCTGGGCTTTGAAGCAGCTCTTAAGCGATCTTTTTGAAAAGGATCAGGACTGGAAAGAAGGAGAACCTTATACGAAACTTGACTTAATTAATCCCGATGATTATGAACTTTCCATCCCCATGTATCTTATTCAAAGCGATCACGACGGTGTGATTGACATGAAACAGACACTTGTATTTGCCAGAAAAGCAATGGAGATGAATATTCCGGTTACTTTTTACAAGGTTGTCGATTCAAAGAATACACACTCATATTATTCGACGGCAATATTCTTTGACGATCTCGCAAAGAACAAGACGCTTCAGACCGTATTTAAATATATAGATCAGCTTACAAATGATTGATGAGGTATATGAATGGACATTTCCCACAGAAAAGTCAGCAAGGTTGTAAAGATTACAGATAAGAACAACAATCCGATATCAAACGAAAAAGTTCATGTGGTTTTGAAAAATCATAAGTTTCTTTTCGGATGCGGCGCTTTCGAAACGATTCCGTATATTAATATGAAGGAAGACATTCCTTTTAAAAAGCTTATTGAAGACGGAATGGAAAAATGGCTTGATCTTTTCAATTACGGAACGCTTCCTTTTTATTGGGGAAATTACGAAAGAGTTGAAGGACAGCCGGATGAGGCAGCATTAATGGGTGCTGCAAAGTTTCTTGACAGCAAAGGTGTTACGGTAAAAGGACATCCTCTTTGCTGGCATACTGTCTGCGCGGACTGGCTCATGCAATACGACAATGCTACAATTTTAAAGAAACAGCTTGATCGCATTGACAGAGAAATGAATGCGTTCAAAGGCGTTATCGATATGTGGGATGTAATCAATGAAGTGGTGATAATGCCCATCTTCGATAAATACGATAATGCAATCACACGTATCTGCAAGGAAAAAGGAAGAGTTGGGCTTATAAAGGAAGTTTTTGAAAAAGCCCATTCCGTTAATCCCAATGCGACGCTTCTTATAAATGATTTCAATACTTCAGTGTCTTACGAGATACTTATCGACGGATGTTTATCTGCCGGTGTACCGATATCAGCAATAGGAATTCAGTCACATCAGCATCAGGGATACTGGGGAAGGGAAAAGGTTGAAGAGGTGCTTGATCGATTCTCGCATTTCGGACTTCCAATTCATTTTACTGAGAATACTTTTGTCTCGGGAACTCTTATCCCCGAATACATAGAGGATTTAAACGACTGGCAGGTGGAAGAGTGGCCCTCAACACCCGAAGGAGAAGAGAGACAGGCTGAAAATATCAAAGAAATGTACAGCCTCCTTTTTGCGAATCCGCTTGTAGAGGCAATCACAACATGGGACTTCAGGGACGGAGCATGGCTTAAAGCACCGAGCGGTGTCATAAGAGCCGACGGTTCGATTAAGCCCGCGTATGAGACTTTGATGAATCTCATACACAAAGAGTGGAGTACGGATGAAGTATTTACTACAGACGAAAACGGCTTTGTGAAGATTGATGCAATTAAGGGCGAGTACAGCCTGGAAGTATCGGGCAGAAGCGTAAATGTCACTTTTGACAATAACGATGAAGAACAGATTACCGTTTAATTATTTATGAGTGCTTGAAAAATTATAGGAAAAACAGGGATAAAAACTTGTTTTTCCTTTTTTACATTGAATAAAAAAACCAGTTTGCTATAATTCAAATATATGTAAAAAATAAAGTCATGAGAAACCAAGGAGGATTAAAATGAGCAGAAAAATTATGGCTTTTCTGATGGCTGCGCTTTTGTTCATCGGTTCATTCGTTATGTTTGTTCCCGCTGTTGCAAAGGCTGCTCCTTCAGACAAGACTTATACTTTCTCGGATTTGAAATCAACGATGGAATACGGTTTGACTTCCAAAGTTAACGGAGACGGCGAATTGGAAATTTCCTTCCAGGATCAGTACAAATCTCAGTTTTATGCCATTCCTTCGGACATCGATCCCGATACGATTACAAAGGTCGTATTTGACGTAAAAAGCGGCAATGCAGGCGATCTTGCATTCAAGCTTCATACACAGGCGGATTACGATTCCGACAATAAGGGCGGCACTCCCGTATCTTACGGAAATCCTACTGTTACACCCGATACAAAGGGATGCAAGTATTTCTCCATAATGTCACTTAACGCAGGTACTACAGATGCAGTCATCGCTTCCGTAACATTCAGCGTTTCTGGCGAGGGCAATCCTCAGGGCGATGCGGATGAAGAGCTTGCAGGACCTCAGGTAGAGGGAGAAAATCTTTTACAGAACCCCAACTTTGCAGATTCAGACGTATCCATGTGGGGCGTTGAACTTGAAAGTGCAAAGATTACTACAGCAGAAAGCGATACACCCATTGTAGGCGACATCAAGACATACGGTGTTATCGACGGCAGAACAAGACCTTATGACTGCTTCGCTTATGATGTAACGGACATCGTTGAAAACGGAGCAACATATGCATATTGCTTCTATGTAATGCTTTCAGATGATTATGAAGGCGCACCCGGCGAACAGCGTCAGGTTGATTTTGCTCCTTATATCACATCAGGCGGAAGCACCAATTATCTCGGTTCATACTCACCTGAGATTACAGGTTCTTCAAGCCAGCAGCTTACACCCGGTGAATGGACCAAGTTTGAAGGTACTTTTAAGGTATCCGCATCAGGCGATATTGAAAAGCTTGTACTCAGATTCCTTGAACAGGGCGAAAATTACGGTGAAGGCGACTGCGTAAAGGGAAGATATTACCTCACAGGCGTTTCATTCGTTAACATGAATCTTGCTACAAAGACAATCGAAGGCAATATCCCCAATCTTAAGGATGCCTTAACAAAGGATTTCGGAGATGACATGATTTGCGGTACATCCCTTTCAGGTTCCGAAATCAACGACAAAGTACTTATGCAGCTCGTTGAAAAGCATTTCAACGCTGTTACACTCGGCAACGAATTAAAGCCTGATTCACATCTCGGTTATTCAATCAGAGGAACAGAAGAAGCTGAAATCGACGGACAGAAGATTACGGTTCCCGTACTTGATTATTCCAATGCCGAGAGATATCTCGATTACTTCCTTCAGTGGAACGAAGAACATCCCGATGAGAAGATTTTAATCAGAGGCCATGTACTTGTATGGCACTCACAGACTCCCGAATGGTTCTTCCATGAAGATTATGATGACACAAAGCCTTATGTAACACCCGAAGTAATGACACTTCGTCAGGAATGGTACATCAAGACCGTTCTTGAACATTACGTAGGCGAAGACAGCAAATACAAAGACCTCTTCTACGGATGGGATGTTGTTAACGAAGCTGTAAGCGACGGCAGCGGAACATACAGAACGGATGCTGAAGGATCAAGCTGGTGGGCAGTATACAAGAGCAACGAATTCATTATCAATGCATTCAAGTTTGCCAACAAATATGCTCCCGCAGATGTAGAACTTTATTACAACGATTACAATGACTGCACACCCGGTAAGGTAGAAGGTATCGTGGCACTTCTTAATGATGTTAAGAATGCCGAAGGCACCAGAATCGATGCAATGGGTATGCAGGGTCACTATGACAACGAATATCCCACAACGGATCAGTTTGTTGATGCAGCTTCCAAGTACGGCGCTGTTGTAGGCAAGATTATGCTTACAGAGGTTGACTTTAAGTCTTCAAGCGCTTATGACGGAACAGCAGCAACACTCCAGGGTGAATATGCAAGACAGGCATACAGATACAAAGCAATCTATGATGCAATGAAGAATGTTGATGCCGATAATCTTGCAGAAGTCGGCGGCTTTATCGTATGGGGTGTAATTGACGGAAATTCATGGCTCCAGGCATATACAGGTGTCGGCGGCGGTGTAACGGACGGAAGCCCTCAGTGTCCTCTTCTTTTTGATGATGACTTAAAGGCAAAGCCTGCATTCTGGGCACTCGTTGATCCTACAAAGCTTGCTCCCGAGACAAAGGCAGCAGCAGTAACTCAGGCTATGGTTGAAGATTTCTCACTTGCGAATAAATATTCATTCTCGGGAGAGAAAGCAAACGTTGATTTTTATCCTATCTGGAATAACGGACAGCTTCAGTTCAGAGTAGATGTTTGGGATGTCGAACAGGATGAAAACGATTCGGTAAAGGTTTACGTTGATAAATACAATTCAAAATCCAAAGGCATTAAGACCAAGATGGTTGAAGCCTTCAGAAAAGATGTTCCTTCAACCGATGACGGAAAATATACGGTTGTAATTAATGTTCCGGTTGATACGGTTGAAGCAAATGCCGTAGTGGGATTTGATATTGTTGTTACCGATAACGATGATGTATTTGCTTTCAACGACAATACAATGTCACAGGAAACATCCAGCCAGTATTATGCAGAAGGAATGCTTAAGCCCTTCGTATTTATTCCCAGAGGAACAATAACAGTTGACGGTGAATATGATGATGCATGGAAAGAGGCAATCAGTGTTACACTTGGCAACAAGACAGATTCTCCTCAGGCAAGTGCCACGGTTCATCTTCTTTGGGATGAAGAATATCTCTATGCTTATGCTGAAGTTACTGATGCAGATTTAAATAAGGATTCCGAGCAGGTACACGAGCAGGATTCATTCGAAATCTTCATCGATGAGACCAACTCCAAGGCAGCAGAGTACAACGATGGTACAAAGCAGTACAGAATCAATTATGCAAATGAACATTCATTCAACGGCGAGAAGTGTGTTGAAGAAAACGAAACAACATTTGCAAAGACAACAGATACCGGATATATCGTTGAAGGTGCGTTCAAGTGGACTGAGATTAAGCCCGAAGCCGGAGCATATATAGGTATTGAACTTCAGATTAACGATGCTGATTCAAACGGTGTAAGAATCGGTACGGTAACATGGAATGACATTACCAACCAGTGCTGGTCATCTCCCGCTTGCTTCGGAACAGGTATGCTTGTTGAAGAATATGACGATGCAGGTCCTTTGGCAACTGATTCAAATGAAGAAAAACCCAAGAGCAAAGTCGGTTTGTTTGTAGGTATAGGCGCAGCTGCAGTTCTTGCAGGTACAGCCGCATTCGTATCTCTTAAGAAGAAACCCGAAGAAGAGGGCGAAAACGCAGAGAGCGAAAAACCCGAAGAAGACTTCGACAAAGGCGAGATTAAGAGCGAAGAAACCAAGGAAGAATCCGAAGAAAAAACCGAATAATATTTAATAAAAATTATCCATAAAATGTATCATAAAGGCCGCGCGAAGCATGAAAAATCATGAGTTGCGCGGTCTTTTGCATATGCGGATGGGGCAAAAATTTGACATGAGTTAACATAATGTGCTACAATATCTCTTACCTGCCGTAAAGACGGGGAGAGAATGTTAACATAATTTTGGTAAACGAAGGAAAATTCTATGTTTAAGAAAACCATGAAGTTCGTGGGCGCCACTGCGATTCTGGGTATCTGCGTTTTCTTCCTCTCGTATATATATGTTTTGAGAACGACCATTAATGATCTTGAAACGGATGCGAGCATGGAGAAATTAAGAAGCAGAAAATATACGGATATCATTGTTGGCGGAAGCGATAACAGAATGGAATCCGACGTCCTTGAAAAGGATACTTTATACAATGTGGATTATGATGTATACGATCTGCCGAAGTACTATCCTTATTACGGACAGAAGGCTTACGAGAACTATTCGGCTATAACAAATCGTCAGAGTAAACAGTACAAGCTGGAAGAAGTGGCTTATACGGACGATTACGGATTCAGAATTTATGATGACAGATATCTGATTGCCATAGGTACGTATTTTAAAGCGCCTGTAGGTACTTATATTGATGTCGAACTTGAAAACGGCGTAATTATTCCTTGTATTGTCGGTGATATCAAATCCGATGTCGATACCGAAGAGAACAATGTATATTCGCTATCATGCGGATGCGCTACCGAATTCATCGTTGACGGATGGAAGATAGATCCTTACACAAGAGGAGACATTTCCGAAGTATTCGATGAGTGGGACAGTCCCGTTATTCATATAATCGTTTATGATCACAATTTCTTTGATTAGTATGGGATTATTTATATAATTATTGATTTTTATTCCCTTTGGGAGTACACTTTTAATGCGGGGGCAGTGAAAACTGTCCCCGTATTTTGTATTTAAAATAAATATTTATTGAATATTTCTACAAAATATAGTGAATATTTTAACAAAATATAGTAGAATGGATATGTTGTATAAAGGAGATTGAAGATGAAAAGCCATGTTTGTAAAACGGCTTTGGTTATATTGATGCTGTCTTTTGTTTCTTTATTGGGATGCAGGACAGTCGTTACGGACGTTAATGCCTTGTTGGGGACGAATGAATCGGGAGAAAATCTCGGTATACCCGTTAATTACAACAAGGATTATGTTGAAGTAGCTTACAATGCGTCAAAACCCGAGACGGAAGATATTGTTTCGGAGTCAGAAGACGAAGCCAAAGATGATTTGGAAGAGATAAATGAAGACAAGTCGAAAGACGAGGATGATAAATCTGAGAGGGATGCTGATTCGAAGGATGATAAAGAATCGGACAACGATTTAAATGAGTCGGATGATACAAAGGACAATTCCGAAAACTCTGACGATGATGATTTGGGCAATCCGGATGATGAAGACACAGACAAGTCGGAAGACGAAACAGATGCCGGTGAAGAAGTCGAAAGCGAAGAGAATGAAGATGATGATCTTAACGCTTCGATGGCATCGGATAATTTTGATGCCGAGTTCTACGCAGCCACTTATCCCGATGTGGTAGCGGTATTCGGCAATTCTCCCGAAGCTTTGTACAAGCACTATCTTGATTACGGAAAAGCCGAGGGCAGAAGCTGTAACGCTGAGGAATATTCGCTTTTAAACGAAAGTTCCGAATAAGGCAAATGGATGATAACTGCGGTAAAGTATCTGCAGGCAGGAATATATTAAGGTATGAAGAAAGAGAATAAGAAGAAAGTTAAGAAGTATAAACTTTCGGCTTACGGACGAAAGATGGCAAGAAAAGAGAGAAGAAAAGATTCGCTCTTTTTAATGCCCTCTTTTTTTGGTGTAAGCGTTTTTTACATTGTTCCGTTTTTTGTTGTAATCGCATATGCATTTGAAGACAACCCCATTACCAAGAATTATGTAGGCATTACCAATTTCGTAAATATTCTTCAAAACGAGGCATTTAAACTCGCGGCATCTAATACTTTCAAGTTTTCACTGGTAGCCGTTCCGCTTGCGGTAATAATATCGCTTCTTATGGCGATACTTCTCGATCAGAGCATTCCTTTGGCTTCACAGTTTAGAACCGTATTTTTGTCACCGATGATGGTGCCCGTGGCTTCCGTTATTCTTGTGTTCAGAGTTCTCTTTGATTATAACGGTGCATTCAACGGCATCATAAGGTTTTTCGGCGGAAGCAACATAGACTGGTTAAAGAGCGATTATGCACCGTTAGTCGTACTGGCACTGTTTTTGTGGAAGAATTTGGGCTACAACATGATTCTGTTTTTGGCAGGCCTCGGTACGATTCCAAAAGAAATGATGGAAGTTGCGTATCTTGATTCTTCCAATGCATTTAAACTCTTTTTCATAATCAAGATAAGATATCTTTCCCCGACGATTCTTTTTGTGACGATTATGTCGCTTATCAACTCATTTAAAATATTCCGTGAGGTATATCTTTTATCAGGCAATTATCCGCACGGCTCGGTATATACGCTTCAGCATTTTATGAACAATATGTTTACGTCGCTTGATTATCAGAAGCTTTCATCGGCGGCAATCATAATGTGTTTTGTAATGGTTATAATTATCGGAATCCTTTATATTCTCGAGAACAGATTCGGAAAGGATATGGAGGGTTAACATGAAAGAGAAAAGAAGAGAGCTTTTTCTTCGAATAAAGAAAAGGTTAAAAAAATATACAAGAACAATAATTCTTTTTGCGATAGCACTTTCATTTGCAATTATTTTCCTTCTCCC
>DFEM01000145.1 GCA_002369155.1 Lachnospiraceae bacterium UBA3802
ATGCAAACGGTATCGTAAACGTATCAGCAAAGGATCTTGGTACAGGCAAGGAACAGCATATTACAATTACAGCAGGTTCGAACATGTCAGATGATGATATCGAGAAGGCTGTAAAAGAAGCAGCTGAGTATGAAGCTCAGGATAAGAAGAGAAAGGAAGCTATCGATGCACGTAACGATGCAGACTCCATGGTATTCCAGACAGAGAAGGCATTAAACGAAGTAGGCGATAAGATTTCCGAATCCGAGAAGACAGACCTTCAGGCTGAAATTGAAAACGTTAAAGCAATTCTCGAAAGAACAAAAGACAAAGAGATGAGCGAAGACGAAGTAGGCGAACTTAAAGCTGCTCAGGAAAAGATGATGGAGAAAGCCCAGGGATTATTCACCAAGATGTATGAGTCAATGCAGGGTGCTGCAGGTGCTCAGGGTGCAGGTCCCGACATGAGCCAGTTCACACAGGGCGCTGCTTCAGAAGGACCTACAGACGGTTCCGAAGCAGGAGATTTCGGTGACTTCAGAGAAGTCTAATTAAAGAATTATTAAATACAAATATTGTGTCGGGGTTAAATGCCCCGACACATATTTACGATAAAAGCGCTGATGAAGTGCTGCATCGTAATTTGAGACGTTTATCGTCTTGGAGGAAATAATGGCAGAAACAAAAAGAGACTACTACGAGGTCCTCGGAGTAGATAAAAATGCAGACGAAGCTGCGATAAAAAAAGCATACAGAGCTCTCGCAAAAAAATATCATCCTGATATGAACCCCGATGATCCGAATGCAGAAGCCAAATTCAAAGAGGCATCCGAGGCGTATGCCGTATTAAGTGATGCCGACAAGAGACGTCAGTACGATCAGTTCGGACATGCTGCATTTGACGGAGCTGCAGGCGGCGGTGCAGGCGGATTTGATTTTAACAGCGCCGATTTCAGCGATATTTTCAGCGATTTATTCGGCTTTGGTGATTTCTTTGGCGGCGGTGGCAGGAGAGCCTCAAGAAGCGGTCCCAGACGCGGTCAGGATATAGTTCAGAGAGTAAGGATCACTTTCGAAGAAGCAATCTTTGGCTGTGAGAAAGAAATAGAAGTTAACGTTAAAGAAGAATGTAAGACCTGTAAGGGAAGCGGAGCAAGGCCCGGTACCAGCCCCGAGACATGTCCCACATGTAAAGGTAAAGGTCAGGTAGTTGTAACAAGCAATTCGCTCTTCGGTCAGATCCAGACTGTTCAGACCTGTAGGGAATGCGGTGGAAAAGGAAAAGTTATCAGAGAAAAATGTTCGGACTGTCGCGGTACAGGTTATACCACCATCAAGAAGAAATATGCGGTTAAATTCCCCGCAGGTATTGATGACGGACAGCTGGCATGCAGAATTCCCGGAAGAGGAGAACCCGGTTCCAACGGCGGTCCCAGAGGAGATATTCTCGTCGGAGCTGTTGTAGGTTCACATTCTACATTCAAGAGAGACGGAATGAATATTTATTCTACCGTATCACTTCCTTTCTCGGTAGCAGCACTCGGCGGAGAAATCTTCATCGATACGGTTGACGGTAAAGTCGTTTATGACATCAAAGCAGGCACACCCACGGATACAACATTAAGACTTCGCGGAAAAGGTGTTCCCAATGTTAAGAACAAAGATGTAAGAGGCGACCATTACGTTAAACTTGTGGTTAAGGTTCCCGATCATTTGTCAAGCGAAGCAAAAGAAGCATTACGTGCTTTCGATGCTGCGAGCGGAGATTATTTAAATGCCACAAAGAATGCCGCAAAAGACGGTATTCCCAAAGAAAAAAAGAAAAAAGGTTTATTCAAATAATAAAAACTCCCGTCTGTCGGGAGTTTTTTTAGTTAAATTTCGGTTTATTTAATTCTTACAATCACGGCAGTGGTGCCGTCTTCTTTTACAGCTTTAATATCAGTATACTCTTCATGTTTATCGGCAAAAAATGATAATGTTTCGCCTTCGAAACTTGAATTCACATAATGAATTTCAAGTTCGCGTATCGGTTTTTTTTCAAGCTCTTTTGTACTGAAAAGTCCTTCTGTTGCCCGAATGTAAGCAACATTGTTCATATGTCTGCCATAATCCGTATCGATACTTCTTACAGTGTATTTTCCAATCAGGACACCTTCGAAATTGTCTTTTAATTTTTCAAAAGGTTCGCTTAAAACACGCTTTGGAGAAATTTCCAATCCTTCGGGATAAATGCCTTTGGCTTTTTGAAGAGTATGAGTTTCTTTGTCGATAACTGCCCATTCGGTTCTGCCCTGTGCTATGATTCCGTTTTCATCGGTTATTTCATAATCACGATTGCATTTAAGCATTCCTGCTGCTTCCGGCCAGGTTGAGACTTTGACCATTTGAGCCATATTTGCGTTTCTTAATATTTTGATTTTGGTTCTTACCGTAATCCAGAACAAACCTCTTTCATTAAAACCCGTAAATCCGATTCCCAAAGACTCGGCATGATACATTGCAATATCCATGAACATTCCGGCAATTGACGAGATCGAAAGGGTTGCATTAAAGTCGCAAAGACTCGGAAGTACGGCCTGTTCTCTTTCAAATACTGATTCCATGTTTGACCTCTTTTTATACAGATACATAAAGCACATTTTTTTTCAACAATAATAATACATTATTTTGATGTGATTAACAAACCGAAAAACAGGAATTTTTCACTCTCTTTTTCGGGTGCGACAACATTTTATTTATGATATAATAATTTTTGTGGGTAAAAAAATTATTGAGGAGATTTTTATATGGACAAGGCCAATTGGAAAGCACTTGCGATTGCGAATATGGTCATGACGATTATTTCGCTCACAGCACTTGTATTTGTATCCCTTTCGTTCAGATCTGTCATTAAGGATATGAACAAGAACGAGTCTTCAAGAACCCGTATCGAAGTAAAATACATATCCAAAACAATTGACGATGTGGAATTTATTTTCCCGGGAAGCGGAATTATTCGAGATACCGAGACTAATGACGATATGGTAATCGACAAATTTGATATTATTGAAATGATAAGGTCTGAAGATGATTATGACCTTTACAGCTTTGAAGTGGCAGGCACGAATTACAGTTCCGATACGTTGAATATTTATTTTGCAGAGTATGATTCGGAAGGATATTGTATTGAGGAGTACCAGTCTCAGTTAAAGATTGTAAAGGGTGAGAGAGGCAACAAAAAGTCATCGGTTGCAATCAACAAAAAAGCATCAAAAATTATCATAAGATTCCAGGAAGATGCAGAAATCAATTTTGATTAAAGAGAAAAATGGCTACATGGAAATCCAGAGGATTGAGAGGTTCCGCTCTTGAGGAACTCATCAATCGTACCAATGAAAAATACAGAGAAGAGGGATTGGCACTCATTCAAAAAATCCCGACGCCGATTACGCCGATAGAAATAGATCAGCAGTCAAGACATATCACGCTTGCATATTTCGACCAGAAAAGTACCGTTGACTACATAGGCGCGGTTCAGGGTATTCCCGTTTGTTTTGATGCCAAGGAAAGCGCAAACGAGACCTTTTCGCTTCAAAACATACACGAGCACCAGTATCAGTTCATGGAAGATTTTGAGGCTCAGGGCGGAGTGGCCTTCTTTTTGATATATTACACATCGATTGACGAATACTATTATCTTCCGTTTGAATATCTTAAATTATTCTGGAAGCGAGCCAAGGAAGGCGGAAGAAAAAGTTTCAGGCATGATGAATTAAATCCTGCATATGTAATACCAAAAGACGGGGAAGTATTTGTTCCCTACCTCGAGTGCCTGAAAATCGATCTTGCCGACAGGGACTGATATTACAGCTAACACAAAGTGCAAAAAAGCAAGAAATGTTAGCCGATACTCAAAATTTCAAACATGATGAGGTAAAAAATGAAGTGGCATAAAATAACAATTAAAACAATAACAGAAGCAGAAGATATTATCATTTGTTACATGGAAGATATCGGGCTTGAGGGCGCGCAGATAGAGGATAAGATTCCTTTGACTCCGCTTGAAAAAGAGCAGATGTTTGTCGATATTCCTCCTGTCAGCGAAGAAGATGACGGTATAGCATATCTTAATTTCTTTGTGGAAGATGAGCCGGGTCTTAATATTGATGAAATCGTTGCGAATGTCAAGACCGAACTTGAAGCCATTAAAGAATTTACGGATATCGGAGAAGGCAGCATAATGCTTTCGGAAACCGAGGATTTGGACTGGATTAACAATTGGAAAAAATATTTCCATCAATTCTATATTGATGACTTGCTTGTAATTCCTTCATGGGAAGAAATCGAGAATCCCGAACACACCGGAAAGATTCTTCATATAGATCCCGGCACTGCTTTCGGTACCGGTGCACATGAGACTACACAGCTTTGCATAAGGCAGATAAAAAAATATGTTACGCCCGATACGGAAATCCTTGATGTCGGCTGCGGAAGCGGAATCTTGGGCATCGTGGCTTTAATGTACGGAGCAAAGCATGCAAAGGGAACGGATCTTGATCCCTGTGCTCTTGATGCATCTGCAGAAAATCTTCAAAACAACGGAATTAAGAAAGAGGATTTTGAAATCATCATCGGCAATATTATCGATGACAGGAAAGTACAGGATTGGGCAGGATATGAAAAATACGATATAGTTGCCGCCAATATTCTTCATAATGTACTGGATATTTTAACACCCGTAATTCTTAAGCAGTTAAAGCCCGGAGGAATTTATATCACTTCGGGAATTATCGATGAAAAAGAAGGCTTTATGCTTGATGTGATGAAGCGTGACGGATTAGAAGTTTTGGAAGTTACCAGACAGGGCGAGTGGGTATCCGTTACTGCCCGTAAACCCAAGTAAAAAAGCATTGTAAGAAACTTTGAATACGTTAACAGGAAAGCAAATCTGAAATGTATCATTTCTTTGTTGATAAAAGCAATATAATCGATCATACCGTCATCATTGAGGGCACGGATTTCAATCATATCAAAAATGTTCTTCGCATGCGTGAAGGCGAAGAAATCTCGGTCGGAAACGGCGAGGATGAAAATGAGTACAGATGTGCGATTGAAAGATTTGAGGATGACAGGGTAATCTGCAAACTTCTTTTTATCAAAGAAGCAAATGTAGAACTTCCCGCCAAAGTTATTCTCTATCAAAGTCTGCCCAAAGCCGACAAGATGGAGATGATTATTCAAAAGTGCGTAGAACTCGGTGTATCGGAAATAATACCTGTTGCTTCGAAAAGATGCGTTGTCAAACTTGATGATAAAAAAGCATCATCAAAAGTTGCCAGATGGCAGGCAATAGCGGAAGCTGCGGGAAAGCAGAGCAAAAGAGCAATTGTCCCGTTTATCGGACAGGTAGTTTCTTTTAAGGATGCGCTTAAAGATGCAAACAGAGCCGATATTAAATTGATTCCTTATGAACTTTGCGAAGGAATGGATGATACAAAAAAGGCATTTGATAATATTGAGCCTGACAAAAAAATCGCAATTTTCATCGGACCCGAAGGCGGCTTTGACGAGAGTGAAATCGAAGAAGCGAAGGATTCGGGAATCACTCCGATATCGCTTGGAAGAAGGATACTTCGTACGGAGACGGCAGGCATGACAGTTCTCGCGTGGATTGGGTATAAGCTTGAAGTCACATCAGCACCATAAGTTACAAGAGAAATTTAGAAAATCAAATATAAACAGGATAAATAAATGGAATGTTATTTGGACAATTCTGCCACTACAAGATGCTTTGATGAAACAATCAAAGCTGTGGAAGAAGAAATGAAAACTTATTACGGAAATCCTTCAAGCATGCATAAAAAGGGTTTCGAAGCCGAGAAGAAGATTAGAGAAGTAACGAAGATTATCGCCTCGACTCTTAAATGCGAAGAGAGTGAAATTATCTATACTTCGGGAGGTACGGAAGCCGACAACATGGCGTTGATCGGTATCGCAAGAGCATATAAAAGACAGGGAAAACATATCATTACTTCTTCGATAGAACATGCTGCAATTCTTCAGACAGCGGAGTTTTTAAAAGAAGAGGGATTTGAAATAACATATCTTCCGACTGACGAAAAAGGAATAGTAGATCTTGAAGAATTGAAAAAATCCGTCAGGGAAGATACCATTCTTGTTTCGATTATGGGCGTAAACAACGAAATCGGAACCGTGCAGCCGATCGAGGAAATATCAAAGATTGTCAAAGAAAAAAATCCTTCCGCTCTTTTCCATGTGGATGCCGTGCAGGCATACGGAAAGATTAAACTTATACCGAAGAAAATGGGTATTGATTTAATGAGCGTAAGCGGTCATAAGATTCACGGACCAAAGGGCGTTGGATTTTTATATGTGTCATATAAAACAAAAATCAAACCCATAATTTTCGGCGGAGGACAGCAGAAGGCACTGAGGTCCGGTACGGAAAACGTATGCGGAATCATGGGACTCGGAGCCGCTGTCGAAAAGTTATTTGCAACATTTGACGATGACACAAAAAGGATGAGAGAACTTCGCGAATATATGATTGAAGGTCTCTTAAAGATTGACGGAGTAAGAATAAACGGAGGACAGGGAGAAGAAGCCGCTCCACACATCGTCAGTGCTTCGATAAGCGGAGTGAGAGCTGAAGTGCTTCTTCATTCGCTCGAAGACAAAGGAATTTATATATCGTCGGGAAGTGCGTGTGCTTCCAACAAGCCTGCGGTATCCGAGACGTTAAAGGCCATAAGCCTTCCGAAAGAACTGCTTGATTCGACTGTAAGATTCAGCTTCAGTGTGTTCACCTCAAAGGAAGAAATTGATTATACGCTTGATTGTTTAAAAGAGATTATTGAGAAACTGAGAATGTACGTCAGAAGATAATTCGGAGAAAAAATGTTACCTTTTTCAACCACGATTGTACTTAGTCTAATTGAATATTTCTGTGTGATTGTATTGCATGTTATTTATGCACTCGGACATTACGGAGTCGAGTCTGCGCTTTGGGCTGCACTCGGCTTTATTCCGATTCTTTTAACTGTACTGCTTTTCAGATTATCGACCAAAGAAGCCGTTATAGTCAGAGCATTTTATATCTCAATGCTGATAGCCAGTTATCTTATTTCATGGAAGATTCAGACGCTAGGAATGCTAATCATGGTTTATTTTGCGGGCGCTTTGATGATAGCTCTTCATTCAAACAGAAAGCTGATGCTTGAGTATTCGATCGTATCGTCGGTAATCATTATCGTCATGGCAATTTTCCAGATGGATACAATCGACAAGGTATGTCCGTCTCAGCTTTATTACATCTATATGATCCTTTATGCGTTCGGCATGGTTACGCTGGTTTTCATGGCCAGCGGCATAAAGAATTACAAACAGAAAATGGAGGAAAAAAACGAGGAAGCACAGAATGCTTTGGAAGCAAAGAGCAACTTCCTTGCCAACATGTCCCATGAAATAAGAACTCCCATGAATGCCATCTGCGGTATGGCACAGCTTCTTTCCGAAAGAGATTTGGGAGCCGAAGAAAGCGAATATATCGAGACAATACAAAAATCCAGCGAAAGCCTTTTATCCATCATAAACGAAATCCTCGACTTTTCGAAAATCGATTCCGGAAAGATGGAAATCAACGAAGAAGAGTACCATTTCAACTCGCTTATTCACGATGTTTTAAGTATCATTGAGTTCAGACTCAAAGACAAATCGGTCAAACTTATTACTGAGATTAATCCGAATATCCCCAGAGTCTTAATCGGTGATGAACTTCGTATAAGACAGATACTCATTAACCTTTTAAACAATGCGGTTAATTTCACCCATCGAGGCAGCATTACGCTTAAGATTGTATGGGTGGCCAGAGATGACGACAAGGGCGTGCTCGAAGTCGAAGTCAAGGATACTGGTATCGGTATTTCCGAAGAAAACATGGGCAAGCTTTTCAAAGCGTTCGGTCAGATTGATACACGTAAAAACAGAAACGTTGAAGGTACTGGTCTCGGTCTTGCGATTTCAAAGAATTTGCTTGAACTCATGGGCGGTTCCATCTGGGCAACCAGTGTTCCGGATTTCGGCTCGACATTCAGTTTTTCGCTTCCTCAAAAAGTCAAAGACAAAAGACCTTCGAACTATAAAAACGATCACAATATTGTTGTCAGACAGAATGACGAATTCAAGATTTCCTTTAAGGCTCCCACAGCCAGAGTAATGATTGTTGATGACAATAAAGTAAACCTCTTGGTGGCATACGAAATCATGAAGAGATTCGGTTTTGAGGCGACGACCATTGATAACGGAGCCGAAGCGTTAAACAGAATCGAAGAGCATCTTATCACTTACGATATCATCTTTATGGATCATATGATGCCATTTATGGACGGTGTCGAAACCACCGAAAAAATCAGAGCCCTGGATTCGCAGTATGCCAAGGAAATTCCCATTGTTGCACTTACCGCGAATGCGATAAAGGGAGTTGAGCGACAATTCAAAGAAGCGGGCATGAACGATTATCTTTCAAAACCCATTCATGTCGATCAGCTTAATGAAGTATTGAAGAGATGGCTTCCCATCGAAAAGCAGGTTCGTATTGTTGACGGAGAAGAAATGAAACCCATGCCTTCATCGGCGGAGAAGACGAGAGAGCAGCGCGAAGAAGATGTTCTTTTCGGTTTAAAGGGTGTAAATATGGAGACCGGTATCAGAAACTGCGGAGGAAACAGAAATGTTTATATCCGTATCCTTCAGACATTCTCCTCATCGAATCTTCATTCCGGTCTTGAGACTTATTATGAAGCATCGGACTGGAACAACTACGAAGTTATTGCGCATTCAATCAAGGGAGCCTGTCGTAACATCGGCGCCGAAGATATAGCCGAAAAAGCTTATCAGCTGGAGCTTGCGGGCAAACGCGGAGATGATAAATTCATCCGTGCCAACCATCATGATTTCCTAGACGAATACAGAGAATTAATCAGTACGATAACGAAAGCGATAATCGAATTTAATCGTCCGAACGGATGATAAAAACATCTGATTCGAACCTGAAAATCAAAGTGCCATTGAATGGCCGCCGTCTTGTCAAAAGGCGGTTTTTTTAGTATAATTTGAGGAGTGTAAAGGCACTATAAAGGGGGATGTATGTTTAAAATTGCGATATGTGACGACGAAATGACGTCGCTTATGATCAACAAGGCGCTCACCGAACAGATTTTGGAGGATGCGCACATCGATTACCAGATTACAACTTATGAAGATATGGCATCGATGATTAAAGGCGTTCTGGATGAAAGTGCGGATTTTGATTTATTGCTTTCGGACATTCTCGCAGTTGGCATGAACGGAATTGAAGCAGCTGAAGAAATAAGAAGACTCGGCGATAAATTACCGATTGTTTTTATTTCTTCAACGGCGGAGTATGCACTCGACGGGTACAGAGTAAACGCTCTCAGGTATCTTCAAAAACCCGTCCAGATGGATAAGCTTAAGGAAGCGATTCTCGAAGCATATGCCAGCATGGGAACAAAGAAAAAAGAGTATCTTTCATTCCAGGTAGCAGACAGATTTTACAAGGTCAATCTTGATGACATCATTTATCTTGAGAGTATGGGAAGAGATACGCATGTAGTTACAAAGACAGAGACTATATGTGTTCATGCCAAGTTCTCCGACATGGAGCAGCAGGTGCCTTCAGACAGATTCATCAGATGCCACAGATCTTATATTATCAATCTCGCGGAAGTGAAGGATATTGCAAGATACAGATTTTTGACCAAGGGCGGAATAGAGATTCCCATCAGTCAGCTTCAGTATGCCGACGTAAAGAAAGATTTTATAGAATTCGAACAGTAAGGAACCGGCCATGACGGACACATATTTGATTAAATACGGCGAGATTTTCCTCAAAGGAAAAAACAGATTTATTTTTGAAGATGCTTTGGTAAACAGAGTTACGGAAGCAGTAGAAAAGGTTGAGGGAAAATTTAAAGTCTACAAAAATCTATCCAGAGTTTATGTGGAATGCAAGAGTGATTTTGACGAGGAAGAATTAATTTCGGCATTGAAAAAAGTGTTTGGAATTACGGCAATCTGCCCCGTTCGCGTACTTGAAGACAAAGGCTTTGATGATTTAAAGGAACAGCTTGTCAAATATGTGAGCGAGTTTCATCCTGAAGCTGATTTCACATTTAAAATGCTTTGCAAGAGAGCAAGAAAAAATTATCCTCTTAACTCACAGGAAATGAACTGTGCATTGGGTGAAGTGCTTTTGAATTCATATCCCGGACTTAAGGTGGATGTTCATAAACCCGATGTTTTAATTACCGTTGAAGTAAGAGAAAGAATATACGTATATTCCAAATCCATTCCCGGACCGGGCGGCATGCCTGTGGGAACAGCGGGAAAGGCAATGGTTCTTTTGTCGGGCGGACTTGATTCGCCGGTAGCCGCATATATGATTTCAAAGCGCGGCGTAAAGATAGATGCGGTTTATTTCCATGCGCCTCCTTATACATCGGAGAGAGCAAAGGAAAAGGTTGTGGATCTTGCCAAAATCGTATCGGCTTATACAGGACCTATAAGACTTCATGTGATTAATTTTACGGATATACAGATGGCGATTTATCAAAAATGTCCTCCCGATGAACTTACAATCATCATGAGAAGATACATGATGAGAATCGCAGAGCATCTGGCGTTGGAGAGCGGATGCATGGGACTTGTTACCGGAGAGAGTATCGGACAGGTTGCAAGTCAGACGATGCAGTCTCTTATGTGTACCAACGAAGTCTGCACGCTTCCTGTTTACAGACCGCTTATCGCATTTGACAAGCAGGATATAGTCGATATTTCCGAAAAGATAAATACTTACGAGACAAGCGTTCTTCCTTACGAGGATTGTTGCACGATATTTGTTGCGGAACATCCCGTTACGAAGCCTGTGCCTTCCGTAATTGAAAAGCATGAACACAATCTTGATGACTGCATAGACGAAATGTTTAAAATGGCGATAGAAGAACGAGAGATAATTGAGATTAAATAAAAAATCGGTGCCAGGCACTTATGAGGGTGTCTGGCACCTTTGTAAATGGCACCGCGTGTTTGGAAAATAAAAAAGCAACACAGTAAACTGCATTGCTTTAAACTCAACGCTTATTCGTTTGATTAAACGATGTAAGGAGCAAGTACCTTTAATACTTCTTCGCAATCGTTCTCAGCGTGAATGTTAAGCTCGATGTTCTTGGATAAGTCAAGTGAGAAAATACCCATGATTGACTTTGCATCGATAACATATCTTCCTGATACCAAATCGAAATCATAATCAAATTTAGTAATATCATTAACGAATGCTTTTACCTTATCAATTGAGTTTAAAGAAATTGTAACTGTCTTCATGTAGAATAACCTCCTTTTAAACTGTTTTTACCATGTGATTTTCCAATCACGAACTTATAATATTGTATAAGTGCAAAAAAGTCAATCAAAAAAGTGCCGAAAATAACGGAGCGATAAATGAGAACTATAGCATTTCATAACCTTGGTTGCAAGGTAAATTCATACGAAACTGAAGCAATGGCACAAAAATGTATTGAAAAAGGTTACCAAATTGTCGACTTTGAACAAAAAGCCGACATTTACGTGGTAAATACATGTTCCGTAACGAATATTGCAGACAGAAAAAGCCGTCAGATGCTTCATAAAGCCAAAAAACAAAACCCCGATTCCGTAGTTGTCGCCGTAGGATGTTTTGTACAGGCAAATCCCGAAGAAGTTGCCAAAGACGAGGCAATTGACTTAATCGTGGGAAACAACAAAAAGAAAGATTTGTTTGAAATTGTCGAAGAATTTTTAAGACAAAAACACAATGAAGAAAAGAAAAACAAAAAAGAATCATTCAAAGAAGAATCGTTAAGCAAAGACTTGCAGGGAAAAACAATAACGGATGTTCATCATTGCGACTATGAAGAATTAAAAATAAGCAAGAGTGAAGAACACTCAAGAGTATTCGTAAAAATTCAGGACGGATGCGACAGATACTGCACATATTGCATAATCCCTTATGTCAGAGGAAATTTAAGATCGAGAAAATCCGAGGATGTTGTTGAAGAGATAAAGAAAATTGCTGCCAACGGCTACAGGGAAGTGGTTATTACCGGCATACATCTCTCGTCATACGGAAGGGATTTTATTCAGAGAGTGCAGAACCAAAACGCAGAAAAGAAAGGCAATCGATTCGAATATTCAGAGAATTCGAATTATCTTTTGGATCTTTTAAAAGCAGTCAGCGCCATAGACGGAATAGAGCGAATCAGAATCGGTTCATTTGAACCAATGATTTTAACGGAAGATTTTGTTGAAAAATTAAGCCGAATCCCCAAACTTTGCCCGCATTTTCACATATCTCTTCAGTCGGGTTGCGATTCGGTGCTTAAGCGTATGAACAGGCACTATGATACTGAGAAGTTTTTCGAAAAAACAGTGCTTTTGAGAAAGTATTTTCCGGGTTGTGCATTGACTACGGATGTGATAGTCGGCTTCCCCGGCGAGACGGAAGAAGAATTTGAAACAACGTATAAGTACCTGACAGGGATTAAATTCTTCGAAACCCATATTTTCCCGTATTCGAGAAGAAAAGGCACCATGGCCGACAAAATGAGCGGGCAGCTTGCCATGAATGAGAAAAAAGAGAGGGTAAGCAAACTCCTTGAACTTGATGCCAAACTCTCACGCGAATACAGAGAAAGCAAACTCGGCGATATTGACAATATCATTGTCGAAGAAATCAAAACCATTAACGGTCAAAATTACTACGTCGGTCACACACCTGAGTATGTAATGGTTGCGCTTAAGGAAGACGAATCCCTAAGCCGCCTTATCGGCAGTACCGTCAAAGTGACATTAAAAGAAATGCTCAATGATGAGGTGGTGCTTGGAACACCGGATCAGGTATAAAACAGAGGGGCAAACAGATGAAAAAAGAACTTAAAAATCTCATGATAATTGCGATGGAAGCAAGGAAATATTCATACTGTCCGTATTCGAATTATTCGGTCGGAGCGGCACTTCTTTGCAAGGACGGAAGAGTGATTATGGGAAGCAATATCGAAAATGCTTCGTACGGCGCGACAAACTGTGCCGAAAGAACGGCTTTTTTCAAGGCTGTGTCGGAAGGCGAGAAGGATTTTGTCGCTATTGCGATTTCCGGCGGATTCAAGGATATGGAATCGGATTCTTTTGCCTATCCCTGCGGTGTCTGCAGACAGGTCATGAGGGAGTTTTGCGACGAAGAGAAGTTTAAAATCCTCGTGGTCAAGAACGAAAAAGAGTATGAAGAGTATCTTTTAAAAGATCTGCTTCCGAAGAGCTTCGGACCGAATAATTTATCCGGGTGATGAGAGGTAAATTGACAAAATCTTTAAAAAAGATAATAAAAGCGTGCATTACTTCAAAAATCGGTAAAAATATGATATACTAAAGAGTCAGAAATTTGCTGTATGGAAAGATTAAAAACATAAATGTATTTTACTGGAGGGTAAAACATGGCTGTATCTACAGAAACTCAATATTTTAACGTAGGATGGGACGAGAGAGATTCCGTTAACAATATCATCAAAGAAGTTTATACGGCTCTCAAGGAAAAAGGTTACAATCCCGTAAATCAGATAGTCGGATACATTATGTCCGGCGATCCCACATATATCACAAGTTATAAGGGCGCAAGAAGTCTTATCATGAAGGTTGAACGCGACGAACTCGTGGAAGAAATGCTTCTTGAGTACATATTCTCGAATGCATGGGACGAGGAGACCGATGAATAACGAAAGACTGATGGGACTTGATTTCGGCTCGAAGACCGTCGGAGTGGCGCTTTCGGATCCTACCGGACTTATTGCTTCACCGCTTGAAATTATTGAGCGTGACAGGGAAGACAAGCTTCGAAAGACTTATGCCAGAATCGAGGAATTGATAGCCGAATACAAGGTTACAAAAATTGTGCTCGGGCTTCCGCTCAACATGGATTCGAGCGAGGGAGAGAGAGTCAGAAAAACCGAAGAATTCAAGGAAGCGCTTGAGAGAAGAACAGGCCTTGAAGTAATCTTTTGGGACGAGAGACTGACGACCGTCGAAGCACATGACATTATGAGTGAAGTCGGCGTAAAAGGAATTGACAGAAAAAAGTATGTCGATAAAATTGCCGCAGCGATAATTTTGCAAAATTACATGGACAGCCTGTAAGATTTTGGGGGTTTACACAGAATGGAAAAAATAGTATTCAAAGCAGATAAAGAGAATCCCGTTGAGTTTTTTATTTTGGAACAGACAACGGTTTCCGGCGTAAATTATATTCTTGTGACAGACAAAGAAGAAGGCGACAGCGAAGCATTGATTCTTAAAGATGTTTCAAAGAGCGAGGATGAGGAAGCGCTTTACGAGATCGTTTCCGATGAGACGGAATTAAATGCTCTTGCCGATATTTTTGAAAGCCTTATGGATGATATTTCTTTTGAATAAACATAAGTTTTAAGGAGACAGTTTTGAATAAGAATGAAAAAAGCGTTCGCATTATTCCTCTCGGAGGATTGGAGCGAATCGGCGTTAATATAACCGCCATCGAGTACGACGATGAAATCATCGTTATCGACTGCGGTCTCGGGTTTCCGGAAGACGATATGTTCGGAATAGATCTGGTAATTCCGGATGTTACATATCTCGAGGAACATAAAGACAAAGTCCGTGCATTCATGATTACACACGGACATGAGGATCATATAGGAGCACTTCCCTATATTCTTAAAAAAATAAATGTTCCGGTTTTTGCCACCACGCTTACACAGGGACTCATTGAAAACAAATTAAAAGAGCATGAACTTCTCGATGTAGTCGAAAGACATACGGTGCAGTTCGGAGATGTCGTTAAAATCGGACCTTTTCGTGTCGAATTTATCAAGACAAATCACAGCATAGTGGATGCTGCGGCTCTTGCCATTCATACACCTGCGGGAGTCATCATTCACACCGGAGATTTTAAGGTTGATTACACGCCCGTATACGGAGACCGCATTGATCTTGAGAGATTCGCGGAGCTTGGAAGCAGAGGCGTACTGGCACTTATGTGCGATTCGACAAATGCCGAGAGAGAAGGATTTACGCCTTCGGAAAAAACAGTCGGCAGAACGTTCGATATCATTTTCAGCGAGCACACGGATTCAAGAATCATTGTTGCCACATTTGCATCGAATGTTGACAGAGTGCAGCAGATTCTCAATTCAGCACAGCGTTTCAACCGTAAAGTGGTAGTCGAGGGAAGAAGTATGGTTAACATCATCGATGTTGCCAGAAAGATGGAGAGAATCACCATTCCCGAAGATACTTTAATTGACATAGAAAACATTAAAGATTATCCGCCCGAACAGACCGTACTTATCACAACGGGAAGTCAGGGAGAAAGTATGGCGGCTTTAAGCCGTATGGCCATCGGTACACACAAGAAGGTTAAGATTTCTCCAAAAGATGTGGTTATCTTTTCATCACATCCGATACCCGGCAATGAAAAAGCGGTTACCAAAGTCATTAACGATCTTTTACGACTCGGTGCGGATGTAATCTTTGAAGATACACATGTTTCGGGACATGCGTGCAGAGAAGAGATTAAACTAATTTACTCTCTCACAAAGCCCAAATATTCGATTCCCGTGCATGGCGAATACAAGCATCTTAAAGCGCATGCAAAGCTTGCAAAGGAACTCGGAATGGATCCCGAAAATATTTTCATTCTCTCTTCCGGAAATGTGCTTCAGCTTGATGACGAAAAAGCAGAGATTATCGGAAATGTTGATGCCGGTGCGGTATTTGTGGACGGACTCGGCGTCGGAGACGTCGGAAATGTGGTTCTTCGCGACAGACAAAAACTTGCCGAAGACGGAATCGTGGTTGTGGTTCTTGCACTCGATTCCTATACGGGAGAAATGTTTGCCGGACCGGAAATAGTAACGAGAGGATTTGTATACGAAAAAGAATCCGAGGAACTTTTGGGCAACGCCATGGCTCAGTTAAAAGATTATCTTTTGGCAAAGAACTCAAAGGACATTACGGATATTCATCGCTGCAAAAACATAATCAGAGATTATTTGAGTGATTATTTCTGGAAAAACACCAAACGTAAACCCATGATTCTTCCAATCATAACAGAGGTATAAAAATGGACGGTTTTGACAAACTGACCGAGAATTATTTAAAAGAATTAAAGAAAACCCAGACTTACAAAACGTACAGGGACAAGCTTAACGCACTCAAAAAAGATGAAGAGATGTGGAACAAGGTATCCGAATACAGAAAGAAGAGAGAAGAACTTCAAAACAATACTCCTTCGGAAGAGCTGTACGATAAAGCGGACTGGTTTGAAAGAGAGCATGCTTATATCTATGATAACAAGCAGGCAAAAGAATTTCTTGAAGCAGAGGTTGCTTTATGCAGACTCGTACAGGATATCTGTTTCAAACTTACACAGTCTCTGGATTTTGAATAGGGAACGAAGATGACCAGAAAGATTTTACAGGAAATAATTTTTATAGTTGTAAGAGTGGCTTTTGTGGTTGCACTCATTTACGCAGGGTACAGTTGCATCTCCTCCTGCTATGATTTCGGATACAGGATTTTTGCGGACAAAGCAAAGGACCCCGCACCCGGAATCGTCAAGACGGTTGCAATCGTAGACGGCAAAACGGACAAGGAAATCGGAGAAATACTCGAAGAAAAAGGTCTTATCGATGACGGATTCCTTTTTGGAATACAGGTTAAATTTTCCGAGTACAAAGACAAATTAAAACCCGGCGTATATGAACTAAGCACAGCGATGAGTCCATACGATATGATGGCAGTCATGTCCGCATCAGTCGAAGAAGAGTCCGAAGGCGATGAAGAGGAAACCGTAATTTCCACAAAGAGCGAAGCAAACCTTTGGGACGAAGCTGATGATACCGTTAAAGACGAGGAAGAAAACAAATCAGAAGATGGCAATTGATGAAGAAAGATCAGAAGTATTCATAAGAGCGCATTCCAGGGGGTTTCCCGCGTACCTGGAAGAACTGGAGAAGGAAGCGAAGGAACAGGACGTACCCGTCATAAGAAAGGGTACACAGGAGTTACTTCGTTTCTTGTTATGTATGAAGAACCCTGTAAGAATACTCGAAATCGGTACGGCGGTCGGTTTTTCATCACTTCTTATGGCTGAATATACAAAAGAAAACTGCAGCATTACGACTGTGGAAAATTATGCCCCCAGAATAGAAGAGGCAAAAAAGAATTTTGAAAAATACGATAAAAACAAAAAGATAAAACTTCTTGAAGGCGATGCCGGAGAGATACTCTCAAAGCTTGAAGGAAAATATGATTTTATTTTCCTTGACGGACCCAAAGGCCAGTACGAAGCGTATCTTGATGATATTTTAAGAATCATGGATTACAAAGCTTTGCTTGTGACTGATAATATTTTCAAAGAAGGCGATGTGCTTGAATCAAGATATGCATTAGAGCGAAGAGATCGAACGATTCATTCGAGGATGAGAGAATTCCTTTTAAGACTTCGCGATGAAGAATCTTTGGAAAGCGTTATATTATCAAACGGCGACGGTGCCACATTAAGTGTTAAGAAATGGATAAAAAATGAGGAAAGTTGAGTTGCTGATTCCCGCGGGAAGTCTTGAGGTTTTAAAGACTGCGGTGAATTACGGAGCCGATGCGGTTTATATCGGAGGAGATGTTTTCTCACTTCGCGCAAAGGCCAAGAATTTTACAAAAGAAGAAATGATTCAGGGCATAGCCTATGCGCATTCAAAGAATGTAAAGGTTTATGTTACGGCGAATATATTTGCTCACAATTACGATTTGAAAGAGGCTGAAGAATATTTTAAGGAAATGGCCCAAATCAAACCCGACGGACTGATTATTTCTGATCCCGGAATGTTCACTCTGGCCAAGACCTTCTGCCCCGATGTCGAAAGACACATATCCACGCAGGCCAACAATACCAATTACATGACTTTTAAATTCTGGTATGAGCAGGGCGCCAAAAGAGTGGTAAACGCAAGAGAATTATCACTTGCGGAAATCAAAGAGATAAGAGCAAATATCCCTGAGGATATGGAGATAGAAAGCTTTATCCACGGTGCAATGTGCATTTCATATTCCGGAAGATGTCTTCTTTCGAATTACTTTACCGGAAGGGATGCCAACAGAGGCGAATGCACACATCCCTGCAGATGGAAATACGCAATTAACGAAGAGACAAGACCTGGCGAATTTTTACCCGTGTATGAAAACGACAGAGGAACATATATTTTCAATTCCAAGGATCTTTGCATGATTGAACATATCCCCGAGATGATAGATGCGGGCATAGATTCATTCAAAATCGAAGGAAGAATGAAGACCGCTTTGTATGTAGCATGTGTGGCAAGAACCTACAGAAAAGCCATAGATGATTATCTAGAAAGCGAGCAGAAATACCGCGACAATATGGACTGGTATTTGTCGGAGATTTCAAAGTGCACATACAGACAGTTCACTACCGGATTTTATTTCGGCAAGCCTTCAGAAGAGGCTCAGATTTATGATAATAACACCTACATTAACGAATATGTTTATCTCGGCATGGTCGACAAGAAGGACAGCGAGTCGGCTTATATCGAGCAGAAAAACAAATTCTGCGTGGGCGATGAGATAGAGATTATGAAACCGGACGGAAGAAATTTGGCGACCAAGGTTATAAGAATCGTCAACGAAGACGGAGAGGATATGGAATCCTGTCCTCACTCCAAACAAAAACTTCGTATCTTTTTAAGCGTCGTTCCCGATGAAGGTGATATTTTAAGAGTTAAAAACGATAAATAAATAAATCATATCGGAGAAAAAAATGGAAGATTTTACAAACATTGAAGAGGTGTTCGGAAAGAACGCGTTTACTTTCGGCAAGATGAAAGAAATGCTTCCCAAAGATGTATTTGAGGAAGTACAGCATGTAGCCGATTTCGGCGGAGAACTTTCCAAAAAGACGGCAGACATTGTGGCAAATGCCATGAAAGAGTGGGCGGTTGAAAACGGAGCCACTCATTATACTCACTGGTTCCAGCCTCTTACCGGAACGACAGCTGAAAAGCATGACGCATTTATCACTCATCCCGACAAAGACGGGAAGATGATAATGGAGTTTTCCGGCAAGGAACTTATCAAAGGCGAGTCGGATGCATCGAGTTTCCCTTCGGGAGGACTTCGTGCGACATTCGAAGCCAGAGGCTATACCGCATGGGATATTACATCTCCCGCATTTTTAAGAGAAGATGCTACGGGAACGATTCTTTGCATCCCCACGGCATTCTGCTCATACAAGGGTGAGGCGCTTGATAAAAAGACTCCTTTGCTTCGTTCCATGCAGGCAATCAACGAGCAGGCACTTCGTATCGTAAGACTTTTCGGCAATACGGGTGCAAAAAAGGTTACCGCATCAGTAGGAGCAGAACAGGAATATTTCTTAATTGACAGAGATTTGTATTTAAGAAGAACAGACCTTATTTACACAGGCAGAACACTTCTCGGTTCTCCTGCGGCAAAAGGTCAGGAAATGGATGACCACTATTACGGCTGCATCAGAGAAAGAATCGGCGCATTTATGAAAGACGTCAATCTCGAACTCTGGAAAGTCGGCGTAACGGCCAAGACACAGCACAATGAAGTGGCACCCGCACAGCATGAACTTGCTCCCATTTACGAGACGGCGAATGTTGCTACCGACCATAACCAGATCGTAATGGAGACAATGAAAAAAGTTGCCGAAAGACATAACCTTACATGTCTTTTGCACGAGAAGCCTTTTAAGGGCATTAACGGTTCGGGAAAGCATAACAACTGGTCGCTTAGCACCGATAACGGAATGAATCTTCTCGATCCCGGAGACACACCGAATGAAAACATTCAGTTCCTTTTGGTACTTGCCTGCATTATCAAAGCTGTTGATATGCATGCGGATCTACTCAGACAGTCGGCATCCGATGTCGGAAACGATTACAGACTCGGCGCAGACGAAGCACCTCCCGCAATCGTATCGGTGTTCCTTGGCGAACAGCTTGACGATGTGGTTAAGCAGCTTGTTGAAAATGGAGAAGCGACACGCTGCATCGGAGGAAACAATCATCTTGAAACAGGTGTTTCTTCACTTCCCGATCTGCTCATCGATCCTACCGACAGAAACCGTACTTCGCCATTTGCATTTACCGGAAACAAATTCGAATTCCGTATGGTGGGAAGCGCCGATTCAATCGGAGACCCGAATGTAATTCTCAATACAATCGTGGCAGAGAGTTTTTGCGAGGCAGCGGACAGAATCGAAAAATCGGACAATTTCGACGAAGCGGTTCATGACATTATAAAAGAGTACCTTTCCAAGCATGAGAGAGTAATTTTCAACGGAAACAATTACGCTCCCGAATGGGTGGAGGAAGCGGCAAGAAGGGGACTTCCGAATCTCCCCACAATGCTCGATGCGGTTGATACTTTAACGACCGAAAAGAGCATCAGACTCTTTGAAAAATTCGGCATCTTCACAAAGGCGGAACTTGAATCCAGAAAAGAGATTCTTTACGAAACCTATTCGAAGACTCTCAATATCGAGGCCAACTGTTTGAGAGAAATTATCAAAAGACAGATCATTCCCGCTGAAATAAGCTACATGAATGAACTTGCCGAGACGTACAACAACGGAACAAAAGCCGGCGTGGAAATAAAGAGTGCCAAGGAAATTCTCGAAAAGGTCAACTCGTATTGCAATTCTCTTTCAGAGTCTATTGCAAAACTCGAGGTTGATTTAAAAGAAGTACGTACCATAAAGAACAACAAAGAAAGAGCGTTTGCTTACAGAGACAGGATCAAGGAACGCATGGAAGAAGCAAGATTTTATTCGGATGAACTTGAGAGAATCACGGATAAGGATTTCTGGCCGATTCCTTCGTATGGGGATTTGTTGTTCGAAGTATAAATATGGGTGGTTAAACGAAAAATTTGGAGGATATTATTTATGAATAAACCTATTTTAGTGATTATGGCAGCAGGTATGGGCTCAAGATACGGAGGATTAAAACAGATCGATCCCATAGACGAACAGGGTCATATCATTATTGATTTCTCACTTTTTGATGCACGTCGTGCAGGATTTGAAAGAGCTGTTTTTATCATTAAAAAAGAGAATGAGCAGGTTTTCAGGGAGGCTATCGGAGACAGAGTATCAAAGTACATGGAAGTAAACTATGTATTCCAGGATTTGAATGATGTACCTGAAGGATTTGTTATTCCCGAAGGCAGACAGAAACCCTGGGGAACAGCACATGCGATTTATGCTTGCCGCAACGTAATCGATGCTCCTTTTGCAGTAATCAATGCGGACGATTATTACGGCGTTGAAGCATTCAAGGTTCTTTACGATTACCTGACAACTCATGCGGACGATGATAAATACAGATATGCAATGGTAGGCTACAGACTCGGCAATACACTTACCGAAAACGGTTCCGTTGCAAGAGGCGTATGCGTAACAAGCGAAGACGGATATCTTGTGACAATCGCCGAAAGAACAAATATTATCAAGACAGAAACGGGCGCTGCTTATTCGGAAGACGGCGGTGCAACATATATCGATATTTCTCCCGATACACCCGTATCGATGAATATGTGGGGATTTTATCCCAGCATTATCAAGGAGTTTGGAATTGCACTTGATGATTTCTTTGCAAACAAGGTAGCATCCAATCCTTTGAAATCAGAATGCTTTATTCCCATTGAGGTCGATAACCTTTTAAAGAAAGACAAAGCTACGGTTCAGGTTCTTTCATCAAAGGATAAGTGGTTTGGCGTAACATACAAGGAAGACAAGCCTTTTGTTATGGCATCCATCAAAGCATTGAAAGATAACGGAACATACCCCGTAAATTTATGGGAATAAAAAAGTGTTGACCCTTACCTTAGGGAACCCATTACAATATACTCATACTTAGCTAATAAGGAGGGAAATATGGCAATTTTAGTTACAGGCGGATCGGGTTACATAGGAAGTCACACGGTACTTGAACTTTTAAATGCAGGATATGAAGTTGTTGTTTTGGACAACTTATCTAATTCAAGCAAAAAGAGTCTTGAGAGAGTGGCTGAACTTACAGGAAAAGAAGCCAAATTTTATGAGGCAGACATTCGCGATGAGCAGGCATTAAGACAAATATTCGAAAAAGAAAATATTGATTCATGTATTCATTTTGCAGGTCTTAAAGCGGTAGGAGAGAGTGTGTCAAAGCCCTGGCTTTATTATGACAACAATGTTCACGGAACACTTACGCTGCTTAAGGTCATGAATGATTTTAACGTAAAGAAGATAGTATTCTCGTCATCGGCCACCGTATACGGTGCACCGGCATTTGTTCCCATTACGGAAGAGTGCCCTGTCGGAGAGATTACCAATCCTTACGGCATGACTAAGAGAATGCTTGAAATAATCTTAACGGATATGGCCAAAGCGGATCCTGAATGGACCGTAATTCTTTTAAGATATTTCAATCCCATCGGTGCTCACAAATCAGGCAGAATCGGTGAGAATCCAAACGGTATTCCCAATAACTTAATGCCTTACATCACACAGGTTGCGGTAGGCAAGAGAGAAGAACTCGGAGTATTCGGAAACGATTATAAGACTCATGACGGAACAGGAGTAAGAGACTACATTCATGTTGTAGACCTTGCTGTAGGCCATTTAAGAGCCATAGAGAAGATTGATACCTTTAAGGGTACAAAGATATATAATCTCGGAACCGGAACAGGATACAGCGTTTTGGACGTTGTGAAGACCTTTGAAAAAGTTAACGGAGTAAAAGTTCCTTATTCAATCAAAGCAAGACGCCCCGGTGATATTGACGAGTGTTATGCATCTCCCGAGAAGGCATTTAAGGAACTCGGATGGAAAGCCGAAAGAGGTCTTGAAGAGATGTGCCGCGACTCATGGAACTGGCAGAAGAATAACCCCAACGGGTATGAAGAATGATTGAAAAATAATATTAAAACTACCGAAAATTGCCCGTTTTTTGTCTTTTTTTCATAACTCGTGCCGAAATTTTATTGCTTCATCAAAATAAATTGACTTTAAATTATGAGAGTGATATCTTGTTTTTATAGGGTGGAGATTTGAAAAAGGTGATTATTATGAAAAAGAATAAAGGTTTCTCATTGGTAGAACTTATTATCGTTATAGCGATAATGGCAATTTTGGTAGGTATTATAGTACCGGTTATGATGCATTTCATTGAAAAGTCCAATGTATCAAGTGACTATCAGCTCGCTGATACGATAAGATCATGCGTGGCTTATTCGATAGTGGATGCAAAAGTCAAGGAAGATCCTGCAAGCCAGCCCAAGCTTCTTGCAATGGAAGCAGGTCCTATCGATATTACCACTTTAGACGATGGTTCGGTATTAAAAGAAAGTGTTACTGAATATTTGGCAGAAGATCCTTCTTTGCTTACCTCTCAGATTAAATCAAAACATGATCCTTCCAGCCAGATTATGGTATCTACCACAAACGGTATCGTTAAGGTTACGATTACAAAGACAGACAGTACAGGCAAAAAGAATTACAATGCCGGCAATGATATCGAAGTTCAGTAATTATTTCAGAACAGTTAAAAAGAATGCTAAATAAAAACTCTATATCACTTCTGATATAGAGTTTTTTGTATGCATAAATTATTGTTTATCATAATATGCAGGCAACGGGTTTTGCTCCTTCAATCTTTTTTTCAAGCTTTCCCGAACAGTTAGGACATTTATTGAGGAGTTCCACTATTTTAGCCATGATTAAATCCCCGGATAAGTGCTAAAACGATGTCTTTTACTTTGATTCTTCCCTGGATGAGAGAAGTCTTTGAATTCTGTCTGTAGGATTCAAAAGATCGCTTATGGAAGCGTCATGGTTTAATGTATCGATGATGTAAGCAATATACTTGCTCATATCGCAGTTAATGTACCATTCGCGCTCAAGAAGCTCGGGAGTCTGATATACGAGGTTGGTGGTAAGCACTCTGTAAATTGTTCCCTCTTCGTAAGCTTTGTCAAACTGCTCGAGACCGTTGGTGAAAAGACCGAAAGTTGTAAGAATGAATATTCTGTTGGCTTTTCTTTCTTTAAGAGCGGCAGCAACTTCAAGTACGGATTCACCCGAAGAAATCATATCATCAAGCACGAGCATGTCTTTGCCTTCGACACTTGTGCCGAGGAATTCATGTGCGACAATGGGGTTTCTTCCGTCTACGATACGTGTGAAATCACGACGCTTGTAGAATGTACCCATTTCGATGCCGAGCATGTTTGCCATGTAAATTGCACGTGACATTGCACCTTCGTCGGGGCTTATGCACATAAGAGAATCTTTATCGAATTTGATGTCGGGAACGTTCTTTACAAGTCCCTTGATGAACTGGTATGTAGGCTGAACCGTTTCAAATCCGTTTAAAGGAATTGAGTTCTGTACTCTTGGATCGTGAGCATCAAAAGTAATGATGTTGTCTACGCCCATATTGCAAAGTTCATGAAGAGCGAGAGAACAGTCAAGAGATTCTCTTGTTGTACGCTTGTGCTGTCTGCTTTCATATAAGAAAGGCATAATTACGGTAATTCTTCTTGCTTTGCCGCCTACAGCAGCGATAAGTCTCTTAAGATCCTGATAATGATCGTCGGGAGACATATGATTTATCTGTCCGCGAAGTTTGTATGTAAGAGAGTAATTGCAGACATCAACGAGGAAATACAGATCATATCCTCTTATGGACTCTTCGATTACACCTTTTCCTTCACCGGTTCCGAATCTGGGAGTCTTGGATTTTAAAATGTATGAATCTCTTTCATATCCGTCAAAGGGAAGAGAATCTTTATGCTGATGCTCACGCTCTCTTCTCCATCTTACGAGATAATCGTTAACTTTTGCTCCGAGATCTTTGCAACTCTCTAAGGGAATTAATCCGAGGGAGCCGACCGGAATAGAGTTCAAATCGCGAATTTCATCACGTTTTTCGGGCATTTCTTAGGTCCTCACTTTCTGTTTTCAATTCTTTTTTTATAGATACGAACATCGTTTCCCGAGAGGTCATATATATCATAATAACTGTATAACCTCGAGAAAGTACGCTCAGTATATCTTGCGCTTAATTCGCTTAAATCCAGGTTTGTCGAGATGACGGTGGATTTTTCTCTCAAATGTCTTTCGTTTACAATGGAAAACAGCTCCGAACATACAAACTGATTTGTAAGTTCCGAACCGAGATCGTCGATAACCAAAAGATCACATGTATATATATCTTTCAGAGGATTATCCATGGAGGATTTGTCCTTGCTGAATGTATAAGAAGATATTTTCTCAAATAACGAAACCGATGAGCAGTATATTACAGAATAGCCTTTTTTTATAAGCTCATTGGCAATACAGTTCGAAAGAAAAGATTTTCCCGTGCCTGCAGTCCCTTTAAAAAGGATATTGCCGTATTCGGTTTCAAAGTTGGCCACGAAGTTTCGGGAGGCTTTCTCGGCTTCGATGAATTTTGTTAATTCCTCGCCTGTGTGATATTCATGGGAGAGGGAATCGAAATTCTCTTCCTTGAGAAGCATTGTGGCATTGGACTGCTGATAAGTGCTGTCTAACTTGGCCTGCTTAAAACAATGGCATACTTCATTGCCTATATAACCGGTATCCTTACAGTCGGAACAAACATAAGGCGGGTTTAAATAGTTGATGGAGTAGCCTTTGGAAGTAAGAAGAAGTCCCTTTTTTCTTTTTAATTCTTCGATGGTGTCCAAAAGTGCTTCCGTATCGGCAGGCGCATCCTTTGAAAGGGCTGCGAGACCTGCCTTGATACTTTCGGAAGCGATTCTATTATCAATATCCCTGTATTCGGGGATAGTTTCATATATTTCTTTTTTTCTTTTTTCGATAAGACGATGACGCTCCATCTGACGGCGGTCATATTCGTTTATTATCGAATTGTACTGCGCTTTGGTGAGTGACAAGACGAACTCCTTTATTTCATGCTGATTTCGCGTTCTAAAGCTTCAAAATCATAATTGCTGTGTTTATATTGTTTGTAGATGTCCGTAGAAGAGGAGACCACTTTGTTGGTGTTTGCACGGCATGCGGCCGTCTGTCTCTTTGAAGCTTCTTTATTTCTTCTGAAAGCTTCTTCCTCTCTTGCCATGTCTTCTATATTTTTGATACCGTTAGCTTTCCAATTATTAAAGATACCGTTGGCATACTTGAAACGGTTGCCACTCGTCGACATGTAAGCCTTTTTGCATCCTTCGAGAATAAGCTCCAAATCCATATCTTCAAGCCAGTTGTTGATAAATGTAAGTTCCTCTGCGCAGGGAGCACCCTGTTTGCCGAGTGCGTTTAAGATTGCCGTTATGGAAGGATTGATGTTTCTTGAAAGATATTCTTCCTCTGCAACCTTTTTGATTGAGCGCATTGTTTTCTTTCCTTCTGTGAGACATCTGTCTAAAAGAGAGTCTATATCCGAAGGCGAGAAGGCAAAATCCTTATAGATATGTGCCAGTGTCTGCATATCTGTGGCACTCAATGTTCTCTCGAGATAATTCTCGGCGATAACCTTTATCGAAACCCAATCCGGATTCTTGGACAATTCGACAAAATCGGAAGGTTTGAATTTGGTTTCGGGAATCGAAACCGTGTTATCGTTTTGAACATTTTCTTTCTTATCTGAAGGAATGGCGAACATATGAATGTTTTCCCTGGGATTGACGATGTCTTCATCTATATTATGAAGCTCTATTCCTGTGATGGAACCTGCTGCGTCATATTCAAGGGAAAGAACCTGTTTGTCTTCCCAATATTTCAAGGATCGTATTACATCTGATTGAGTGTGATTGAATTCGTCAGCGATATTTGATATGTCAAATGGTTTATGATTGCTTATATGTCTGACAAGATACAAATACACTTTAAGCTGTGCATCGTTGGCATCTTTAAGCAGATAATCGATAAAAACATTAGATATCAAAGTGACACCCGGATCATATTCTTCCGCGTATAACTTTATGATACTCATTATTTAATTCCCCCTAAGCCGTTAAGCTTTTCAAGCAAGGGTTATTATATGATGAATTAAATAAAAAGTAAAGCGTTAAAAATGTGTCAAACGCCCTATTTGCAAGGGTTTTGACGATTGTGGATTGTGTTGAAAACTCTTAAAATCAAAGTTGACATAAAGAGTTAAAAATCGATTATAGGCGACAAAATAAAGGGGTTAAAAAAGTGTTATGTAAATAAAAATTATCCACAGCTTCTTTGGTTGATAAATCCCCAAAGAATTGTGGATAATGTGGATAATTTACGTTCCAAGCAAGCTTTCTCCTATTTTCAGTACATCTCCGGCCCCCATGGTTATCAACATGTCCTCGGGGATACAATTTTGTAATAAAAAATTTTCAATATCGGAAAAAGATCGGAAATGATAACATTTTTTACCTTTTTCTATAACTTTTTTCATCAAATCTTCGGAAGAGATTCCGAGGTTGTCATTTTCTCTCGCAGCATATATATCTGTAAGAACTATGTTGTCTGCCAGGGACAGAGCCTCGGCAAATTCATCCATAAATGCTTTTGTTCTTGAATATGTATGAGGCTGGAACACTACCCACATATTTTTATGGGGATAAGTTGAGGCAGCTTCGAGTGTGGCTTTGATCTCTGTCGGGTGATGAGCATAGTCATCAAAAATATTGACTCCCTTTAAACAGCCTTTGTATTCAAAACGTCTTTTTGCGCCTTCAAAAGCGAATAATGCATTCGAAGATAAAGTTAAATCCAGATTTAATATATCAGCTAAAGCCAGAGCAGCAACGGCATTGAGGACATTGTGTATTCCGCGGACTCTCAAAGTGACTTCAACCTTTTTTTTGGAAGGAGTATTGAATGTGAATACCGAATATCCTTCTTTGGAGGTGTGCAAATCAGAGAAAAAGTAGTCAGATTTGTCATCTTTTCCGAAAGTAATTACTTTGCCTTTTATGCCTTTGGTGATTTCATTTATGTCTTTTATGTCGGAATTGATTATGAGAACTCCGTCTTCGGGAAGAAGCTCGCCGAATCGTTTAAAAGATGTTCTGATTTCGTTAAGATCTTTGAAAAAGTCCAGATGGTCTTCTTCTATATTAAGAATGATTTCGTATTTAGGGAAAAACGAAAGGAAACTGTTTGTGTATTCGCAGGCTTCCGTAAGGAAGTATTCGCTGTTTCCGATACGGATGTTTCCGTTAATGCTCGGAAGGATTCCGCCTATGGAAAGAGTAGGGTCCAATGATGAAGCCATTAATATTTCGCCTGCCATGGAGGAGGTTGTGGTTTTTCCGTGAGTTCCGCTGATTGCGATGGAAGAATTGTAATTCTTCATAAGCTGTCCGAGAAACTCCGCTCTGCTCATCATGGGAAGGTTTAATTCCTTACATCGTATGAATTCGGGATTGTCCTGATGGATGGCTGCGGTGTATACAACCAAATCGATATCTTCTTTAATATTGGAAGCGCGCTGCCCGATATTGACGGTTGCTCCTTCTTTTTCGAGCATATCGGTTAACTCCGAGGGTGCTCTGTCGGAACCTGACACTTTAAAGCCTCTTGACAAGAGGATTCCGGCCAGACCGCTCATGCTTATTCCGCCGATACCCATAAAATAGACATGCTGCGATTTGTTAAAATCGATTTCCATTACAATCTCCCTAAAAATTCTTTCATATATAAATGCAACATTTAAGACACAATATATTATAAATTCGGATAATTCAAAATTAAAGTGGCAATCTTGCTTTTGTGAAAATTGAAAAGTCGTAAATGCGCAAGAAAAAATGCCCTTTGGACAAAATTTACAAATAACAAAGGAAAAATATAGTTAATTTATCGAATATGACGGAAAAATCGAAGGAAAAAATGGACAAAACCTCGGGCGGTTAGTACAAAATGGACAAAGTGCGTGATATAATAAATTGTATTGTTGGGGGACAATCAAAAAGATGCTTGAGAGGTGATCACATGATTAAAAAAGAGATGATTGCAATGTTACTCGCAGGCGGTCAGGGAAGCAGACTGGGTGTTTTGACAGCCAAGGTAGCCAAGCCGGCAGTTGCTTTCGGAGGAAAGTATCGAATCATCGATTTTCCTTTAAGTAACTGTATCAATTCGGGTGTGGATACGGTGGGTGTTCTGACTCAGTATCAGCCACTCCGACTCAATACTCATATCGGAATCGGTATTCCTTGGGATCTTGACAGGAATATCGGAGGCGTAACAGTCTTACCTCCGTATGAAAAAAGTACCGATACAGAGTGGTATACAGGCACCGCCAATGCGATCTATCAGAACCTGGATTATATGGAAAGTTATAATCCCGACTATGTTCTGATTCTTTCGGGAGACCATATTTATAAGATGGATTACGAG
>DFEM01000068.1 GCA_002369155.1 Lachnospiraceae bacterium UBA3802
GAGCACTTCGCATATTTTTCTCCGGCTTCTTCAATTACTGCGCCACTCTCGGTTGCATATCTGTCACGAGAGAAAAACTCTCTGATTTCTTCCAATGATTTCATCGTTTTATTTCCTTTCCAACCCGAATATTACGGGAACTTATTCATTTTATCATTTTCCCTTCATGCGGACAAGTATCCCAAATGTACTCCTAAACCAGTATGACAATCTATCAATCTACGTCCGAAGTTCCTTTTATATTATCTGTAAAATACTTTATAAATAACTTTATTGACACGAGTCAATCTTTGTTGTAATATACTTTACAAACAACTTTAAAGGAGTCTGTATGGACCATCTGGTATATCAGGATTTAGAAAGCATCATCGAGTTACTGGAAATATCACAGGATGATTTCGCCAAAGCAATTGGCGTTAGTCGTGTTACTGTTAACAATTGGTGTTCGAAAAAAACAGCAATCAGCGAAAAGAATATCAACCGGATATATGAATACGCCTTTGATAAAGGAATACGTCTAAACCGTATCAAAGAACAGTTTTACCTCGAGGACTATATCAAAAAAGATGAAGTTCTCCTCTTTCATGGCTCCAAAAGCGGCATAGACGGCAAACCTGATTTAAACCACAATAAGCGCATCAACGATTTCGGAAACGGTTTCTATTGCGGCGAAAGCCTGGAACAATCCGCCATGTTCGTTGCCACTTATCCCGAATCCTGCCTTTATATGTTGAAATTCAAATATACCGGTCTAAGAAAACGTGTGCTTCACGTAAACAGAGACTGGATGTTGATGGTAGCATATTTCAGAGGCAAACTGAAGGAATATAATAATTCGGATATTCTAAAAAAACTGCTAGACGAAAACAAAGGAGTTGACTACTTTATCGCCCCTATCGCCGATAACCGGATGTTCGAAATCATAGACAGCTTTATTGACGGTGAAATTACTGATGTACAGTGCCAACACTGCTTATCTGCCACCAACCTGGGGAATCAATATGTATTTGTTTCTCAGAAGGCTTTAAATCAAGTTGTTCTTTTGGAAAAATGCTACTTGGGCCAAGCAGAAAAGGACTCTTATCTAAACGCCCGGCAGGAATGTTTTAAAATAAACCAGGATAAAGTAAAACTGGCAAAAAAACAGTATCGAAATCAGGGAAACTATATAGAGGATATATTGAAATGAAAAAAATCGACGGATATGGTTTAAAAATATGCGCCTTTCAGGCAGAACTGTTTAAAGAATCTTTAACCGTTCAGAATTGCAGTTCCAAAATATTCATCAGAAGATTCATGTATTCTGATTTGGCAGCACGCATGGATGCAAACGGATTTTATTACGCCTCTTACTCGATCACCGACGCATTCGACGAAATTGACAGGCAGTATGGCCACACCTCCTATGGCCAAACAAAATACGGACCGGAAGAAATGTACTGGATGGGTTATCTTTACAGATATTGGACCTATACCCACGAAAACAGCAGCAAACAATTGTACCATTACATCAAACCGGAAGACTTATCCGGTCTTTATTATCCCTATCATTCTCTTGATCCTTCCCAGGCTATAGAGCGAATATTGGAATCCCGTGGGGAAGATGACGATATGATTTCAAAAGGGGTTAGAATTATGCGAAGAATCAGGAGCCGGACATGAGAGTATGCATTATTGTTACTTTTTCCTAAATAACATCTTACGTACTGTCCAAGAGCAGTGTCAACTGAAAACAATTATTATCCCCATCATAATGCATCTCCATACTTCCATTATACTTTTCAAGGATTTGCCTAATACTCTTTAAGCCATACCCATGCAATCCTTCTCCCTTACTCGTTTTTCTCAGCGTCTTCCCATCTGATTCAAATGGATTACACTCGCAAGAGTTTATCGCTCGTACAACAAGAAACGGCGTATCATCTTCTCGGTAAACATACAGATCTATATATCCGTCTTTTACACCTTTGGCCGCTTCCATAGCATTATCCAGGATATTTCCAAATAACGTGGTTAAATCATTTTCAGAAAGAAAATCTACGCTATGGCTTCGAATATCTGCATCAATTCGAATCCCCCAATTTTCACACTCTCTTCTATATCCTGCCAGGATGGCATTAAGAAGATCATTGTCAGAAGAAACTAACGATGGCTTGAACCCATCGAAATGAAACATCTCACGAATATACTCATCCGCCTTTTCATTGTCACCGGCGGTAACATACATCTCAAGGGTGCTCAGATGATTCTTCAAATCATGTAACAGAATTCTTTGGTTATCATTCTGCTCCTGAATCATTTTATAATATTCCGATCGCTTCTGTTCTCTTAACAGATGCAATCGAGTTTGAAGATACTCTTCGTTTTTTCGTTGTGAATACAAGTACGCCACAAACATCACAATATTTGCAACCAGGAGAATAATTGCAGCCAAACAAATCATCTGCTTCATCCTGTCAGACAGAACATAGTTTTCCAGAATTCCGATGAACAATACCATTGCAAAGGCAGAGGAAAACGGAACTGCAATATAAAATAAAGCCCCTTTTTCCGACTTTTCTCCTGCCTTTATTTTGCCTGCCGCAAGTGCAAAAACAAAAGCCGTCAAAAGGAATGGAAACTTACTGGAAATCAAATAAATGAAAGACAGATAGAAATTCTCCGTTTGCTGATAAAAGTGCGGAGCAAAGCGATCCATTATGCTGTATACCATCAATTCATACATTGCCATAACCGATGTTAACAGAATGGAATGAAACAGCGCTCCATACCATTTCAAACGGAAGCACAAATATAAAAACAGAAAATTGGCAGATAAATACAGTACAGCATTCATCCATTTCAAATCAAGAGGACTGAGCAAAGCCAAAGACAAATAAGAAACGGAAAGCAGGATTATCCTTTCGAAAAACCTTTTACGTGGTGTAAACACGGAAGAATATAGCCAAATAGCCAAACCCTCTATGCAGTATCCTGCAAGAAAACCTAAGAAATGTGCCATCATTTCCTCCCCAGATACAGAAGATATGCATTATGAAACTCAGCATGTTTTCTGCGAGTTAAAAAAGCACTAAGACCATTCTTTGACAAATAAATCATATCATTGTCAAATCGGCTGACATATTCCAGGTTCACAAGGAAACTTCGATGCGATTGAATGAAATTCTCTTTAGGAAGTTTCTCCACCCAGAAAGAGATCTTCTGTGCCGATCGGTAGTCGGCATCAATGCAGTGAACGATTGTTTTGCGGTTTGCGGATTCAACCATAAGAATATCTTTACTCGAAACAACAACACTTTCCTGCCCGTTTTCCAGAATAATCTTCACCGAACAGGAACGAATCTGATTCAGCGCATCTTCCAGATTCCGATAAAAACGGCGTTCATCAATCGGTTTGGATAAATAGCGAAAGACATGAAACCGCATGGCATCATCCAGATACTCTGCATACGATGTAATGACAATAATGATTGCATTTTCACCGTTTTCCCGAAGAAGATTTCCCGCACAGATTCCGTTCATTCCCGGCATCTCGATATCCAAAAAAATGATATCCTTAACTCCTTCATCCTTCGTAAGGCTTTTGCCGTCATGAAAACGCGCAATCTCCACGCCTTTTACTTTCCGTCTTTGAAAGTAAGTGTTAATCAGGGACTCAATTTTATCACACATTAGCGGCTCATCGTCGCAAATCAGGATTCTCATGAAAATCTCCAAAATACCAAGAAAATGTCTACAGAACACATTTTGAATCAAAATGATTTACCTGTAAACATTTTCTTTTTCCGTTTTATTTTTTTGCTCAGTAAGATAAACTTGTACCCTGCTTTGAATAATCTCTGATACCTGTTCAAAATTCTTCTGTCTCGCCATATATCCTCCTGCCTCCTCCTCGATTATATTTTGAACTTCAGTAACATATTCTCTCTTTTTGGTAGCCCTTTTTGTCACTTAAAAAAACAAAACGACCAAAACAACATTTTTTATGTCGTTTTGGTCAGTTTTGATACTTTTTCAATATTTTCTCGAGCAGGCAGGGGTATTGCAACGCAGCTGACATAGCAATGCCGATACCCAGACAGGTTAGCGGTACCGTTTGCGCGAAGAGATACAAAACGGTAAGCAAAATGAATAAAACACCCACAATCCCCGTAACCCACAATCGGCACAGCCTTCTCTCCCGTTCCGATAACGGCCTGTTTTCGTTTTCCCTGGGACTTAAGATAATCAGGCTGACGCACGCCCCTGCCGACACAAGAAAAATTCCTTCCGGAATGTGGATCTGAAATGACAATAAACTGCATGCAACAAGCAGAGCGGCGGACGATATCGTGCAAAGCACGGCGCTTTCCATATGGAAGCCCCCGCTGAATTTACGCAACAGCACGAAAGGTGCAATGATTAAGATTGTTCGCAAAGGACAGCGTAATATCAGTCCGGTAAGAAGAGCCAGAAAAAGCGGAGCAAGTGTGTTCAGAATGTTTTTCAGAGCGTATACATACAGTTCTTTGTCCTCTTCTTCAATTTCTCCCTTACAGATTAACCAGTCTATTGCTTTGTTAATGCATTTTCCTGCCATTTCTATCTCCTGAACTTGTTTAATTCCTTCGGAGCCTTCGGCTGATACATACAAATGGATGATGCACTGTTTGCCTCGAGCCTAAGGTAAGAATTCAAGACCTTCACCAGTTTTCCGGCGATTTTGCCATTTTTATTCTTCATGATCTCATCCTCCTTTCTTTCGTTATTCGGTTTCCCCTTTTTACGAAAAACGCTCTAAAACATTCCCATCCAAAGCATACCAATGAAAAAAAGCCCTTTCCATGCCTTATGCACGAAAGGACCAAACGCCTGCTTTTCCTGTCAAAAACCGGACTTTTCCGCCCAAAACTCATACTCTCAGTGATTAATTTTCTCTTAATTCGTATTATATTCATACTCTGAGTGTAATATACACTCACAGTTTCTTCTAAAACCGTGCCCCTCTCCATAGAATTATGCGAAAAGGAGGTGCAGCATGAAAAAACTGGCATTAAAATCCAAATACGATTTCAGGGAAATGGGACGAAGGATGCAGCTTAGAAGGAAAGAACTGAAACTGACACAGGAAGATTTGTCCGAAATTACGGAGCTCTCCGTATCCATGATTTCCTCTGCGGAAAGAGGAAGCAAACATCTTTCCATCGAAGCGTTTGCCGCCGTATGCGAAGCGCTGAAAGCCTCGCCTGACTATTTTATGCTGGGGAGTATACACGCATACAATCTTCCGGAAAACATCTCCGATAATGCCAAATTACTGAGAGAAGAAGATGTGGAATTCATCATGCAGACCATGAATATCATGATCGAACGAAACAAAGAAGGAAACATTGCGGAACACTACCTGGAAAAAATCGATGACATTAAGACTTCGAGAAAGAAAAAACAATAAGAAAAACTCCCGC
>DFEM01000105.1 GCA_002369155.1 Lachnospiraceae bacterium UBA3802
GCATACTGCATATTCATAAGACCGCGAACGTTCATTTCTACCGCAATCTTCTTTGTGTATTCCTTGATTGTTGCAAGATTCTCGGGAGAGATATGCATTGAAGGAAGGATACAAGCGGAGTCACCTGAGTGAATTCCGGCAAGTTCGATATGCTCCATAACAGCGGGAACAAATGCATGCTCGCCGTCTGAAATTGCATCCGCTTCGCATTCCATTGCATTCTTTAAGAATCTGTCAATAAGGATGGGTCTGTCAGGTGTTACGCCGACAGCTGCTGCCATGTAATCTCTTAAGCTCTCTCTGTCATATACGACTTCCATTCCGCGGCCGCCGAGAACGAAGGAAGGACGAACCATTACGGGGTAGCCGATCTTCTCTGCTATTTCAACAGCATCGTCTACGGTAACTGCCATTCCTGCTTCGGGCATGGGAATGTTTAATTTCTTCATCATTGCACGGAAAAGATCTCTGTCTTCCGCCATGTCGATTACTTCGGGAGGTGTACCGAGAATCTTTACACCGTTTGCCTGAAGTGAATCTGCGAGGTTAAGAGGAGTCTGTCCGCCGAACTGTGCGATAACGCCGACGGGTTTTTCCTTCTCATAGATACTGAGTACATCTTCAAGTGTAAGAGGCTCGAAATAGAGCTTGTCGGATGTATCGTAGTCCGTGGATACGGTCTCGGGGTTGCAGTTAACGATGATGGTTTCAAATCCGAGTTCGCGAAGCGCGAATGCAGCATGTACGCAGCAATAGTCGAATTCAATACCCTGACCGATTCTGTTGGGACCGCCGCCCAAAATCATTACCTTGGGCTTGTCATTCTTAACCGTGCTCTTATCGGGAGCATTGTATGTTGAATAATAATATGCGCTGTCTTTGGTTCCGGATACGTGAACGCCTTCCCAAGCTTCGGTAACACCGATAGCTTTTCTGGCGTTTCTGATATCGTCTTCTTTTACGCCGAGAATCTGGCTTAAATACTTATCCGAGAAACCGTCTTTCTTGGCCTGTCTCAAGCTCTTCTCATCGGGAACGGAGCCCTTCATGCGAAGGAGTGCTTCCTCTTCCTCAACGAGTTCTTTCATCTGCTCGATGAAGTAATGCTTAATCTTTGTAAGCTCGAAAAGTTCATCTACGGTAGCGCCCTTTCGTAAGGCTTCATACATAATGAACTGTCTTTCGGATGTGGGAACAACCAATCTTGCAAGAAGTTCTTCCTTGGTAAGCTCATTGAAATCCTTAGCGAAGCCGAGACCGTAACGGCCTGTCTCGAGCGATCTGATGGCTTTCTGGAAAGCTTCTTTATAAGTTTTGCCGATACTCATTACTTCGCCTACGGCTCTCATCTGAGTACCGAGTTTGTCTTCTACACCTTTGAATTTCTCAAATGCCCAGCGTGCGAATTTGATTACGACATATTCACCGTCGGGATAATATCTGTCAAGTGTACCGTATTTGCCGCAGGGAATCTCATCAAGAGTAAGACCTGCTGCAAGCATTGCGGATACAAGTGCGATGGGGAAGCCTGTTGCTTTGGATGCAAGTGCCGAAGAACGTGATGTTCTGGGGTTAATCTCAATAACAACGATTCTTCCCGATACGGGGTCATGCGCGAACTGAACGTTACATCCGCCGATAACCTCGATTGAATCTACTATTCTGTATGCCTGTTCCTGAAGAGTCTTCTGAACATCTTCGGAAATTGTAAGCATGGGTGCGCTGCAGAAGGAATCGCCTGTATGAACTCCGACGGGATCGATGTTTTCGATGAAACAAACGGTAATCATGTTGCCCTTTGCATCTCTTACAACTTCGAGTTCGAGTTCTTCCCATCCGAGAATTGACTCTTCTACAAGAACCTGTCCGACAAGCGAAGCCTGAAGACCTCTTGCCATAACGGTCTTGAATTCTTCCACGTTATATACCAATCCGCCGCCTGCACCGCCCATTGTATATGCGGGACGAAGTACTACGGGGAAACCGATTTCTTTTGCAATCTCAAGTCCTTCTTCAACGGAGTAAGCAACCTGAGAACGTGCCATCTCGATACCGAGGGCATTCATTGTGTTCTTGAACTCGATACGGTCCTCACCTTTTTCAATTGCATCAACCTGAACACCGATAACTTTTACATTGTATTTTTCAAGAACTCCTGCTTCGGAAAGTTCCGAGCAAAGATTAAGTCCCGACTGTCCTCCGAGGTTGGGAAGCAATGCATCGGGGCGTTCCTTTTCTATAATCTGTGTCAATCTTTCCACATTCAACGGCTCGATGTAAGTAACATCTGCTGTTGTAGGGTCAGTCATGATAGTCGCGGGATTGGAGTTAACCAGTACAATCTCGTATCCTAATTTTTTGAGGGCCTTGCAAGCCTGCGTTCCGGAATAGTCGAACTCACACGCCTGACCGATAATAATCGGGCCGGATCCGATAATCAGGACCTTATGAATATCCTCTCTCTTTGACATAAAAACCTCCTTAATAAATCGATATATCTTTTATTCCTCTCCGTCGAAACAATATGTGCAAACATCGCACTTGGGCAATCCGATGGCTTCAATCATATCGTCGAGTCTGTTGAACTTAAGAGACGTGAAATGCATTATCTCACGAATCTTTTCTTCCATCTTTTTGTACTTCTCGCTCTCGGGATTTGTATATTCTTTTAATACTTCCGCAGTAACATTTCCTTCTTCAAGTTCAAAAATAACTCTTCTTGCGATAAGGTCCATTTCCGAATTGGATCTTGAGAAGTTTAAGTATTTGCAGCCGAACATAATGGGAGGACATGCAGGTCTTACATGTACTTCCTTTGCACCTGCTTCAAAAAGGAAATCCGTTGTTTCGCGAAGCTGTGTGCCTCTTACGATTGAATCGTCGATTAAAAGCATTGACTTGTCTTTAATCAAAGCTTCAACAGGGATAAGCTTCATCTTTGCGATCAAATTTCTTTGGCTCTGTTTAACGGGCATAAAGCTTCTCGGCCAGGTAGGTGTATATTTAATGAAAGGTCTGGCAAAAGGTGCGCCGGATTTGTTGGCATATCCTATTGCATGAGCGGTACCCGAATCGGGAACACCTGCAACGATATCGACCTTTGCATCATCTCTCTCTGCCATGTTGGCACCGTTTTGATATCTCATCTTTTCGACATTCACACCTTCATAGCAGGATGTGGGATATCCGTAATATACCCAAAGGAATGAGCAGACTTTCTTCTGCTTCTCGGGAGCTTTCTTTACTTCAAGCTTCTCGGGAGTAATGTATACGATTTCTCCGGGTCCGAGTTCCTTAATGTCTTTGTATCCTAAATGCAGATATGCGAAGTTTTCAAAAGAAGCACACTGAGCATCCTTCTTTCTTCCTATATGTATCGGAGTTCTTCCGTATCTGTCTCTGGAAGCATATATTCCGTCGGAAGTCATAAGCAATACGCTCATGGAACCTTCGATGCATTCCTGAACATAAGATAAGCCCTCCACAATGGAATTCTTCTGATTGATGAGAGAAGCCACCAGTTCGGTCTGGTTGATACTTCCGCCGCTCATCTCGAGAAAATGAGACATTCCGTCATGAAAGAGCTTATTAACCAAATCATCGGTATTATTGATTTTTCCAACCGTTGTAATAGAAAAAGTACCAAGATGTGAACGTACGATCAAAGGCTGGGGCTCGTTGTCGGAAATACAGCCGATGCCGAGTGTGCCTTCCATCAATTCAAAATCACGTTCAAACTTGGTTCTGAATGGAGAATTTTCTATATTATGTATGGCGCGGTCAAACCCCTTGTTTTCAGAATAGAGACACATGCCTCCTCTTCTGGTACCCAAATGCGAATGATAATCCACACCGAAAAACAAATCGAAAACGCAGTTTGATTTTGAAGTTACTCCAAAAAATCCGCCCATATCTTCACCTCTTATCCTTATATCCCGAAAGATTATACTTATTTTCTCTTGTAAATGTCAATCAATTTCCGACAAAAAAATCGACAAATTTCAGACTCCCGAAAGAATGTTCAGATTACGTAAATCTCCGTCGTTTACATAATCATTTACAGAGTAAGCATGCTTGGTAAGGTCCCCGCAAATTGCCTCGGTTATGCCCTGACTTATCAATTCTTCAATCACCGCTCCCGCTGTCAATTCCATTCTCTCGATTTTTTCGTTGACATAAGATTCTTCATTAGGAGCAGTCAGCAAAAATTCAATCGGAAGAGCAAGTTCGGATAAAATATCGAGTTCCTTAAGCCCCCTTAACTGCCATTTGTAATAAGGCATGTATTCATTATTCAAAAGATAGATTGAAGCGATGGCATTCTTCGCATATTCGTATACGCAGATTCCCGCTGCCGCCCATTCGCCTCTTTTGCACATTCTCGTAAAATTGTATTGGCCGGACTGGCTCATCATAAGAAGATGTCCCGCAAGCCTCTTTAAACGAATGTCCCTTGGCATTATAGAAAGCTCTTCTCTTATCTTCGTGAATTTTTTATCTCCGTCAAAGAAAAGTTCTCCCCTTGTCACTTCCAAAAGATACTGTGTGGGGATTTTAAGCCATTCATATACCGAAAGCTTTCCTTCGGGATTGCCGATTTTTTCCGTCAGAAAATCTTCGAGTCTTATGACACCGTGCCTTGCGCCGCCCGCAGGATTTATCTTTTGTCTTGTAAATCCCTTAAACTCCGAAGGAAGTTTTGCATATGCCCTCTCAAGCGAAAAAGCTGCTTTCCTGTCAATTATGTTTTCTCCCGGAATAAAAATGCAAAAACCCGGCTCGAAATCATGATCTTTGCTTATCTCGTCATCAAAGCCGAGCACTTCGGAACCGCTTCCCGCCAGGCCGACAGAAATAAAGGGAAGATAATCCTTAAAATTATCTTCCAGCATTTGTTTTCCGTATGTTTCGTAATATTCTCTTGCGAGTTGTAAACCGTTCATAATTACAATCGATTGATTCTTCTTTTTAATTCATTGCTTCGTAAAAACTGACCGAACTGGTCATAGGCCGGAATGCATTTGTCGAGAACAAATTCGTAATATGCATTCTTTTCAATTGAATCGTCCGTAAGAAGTGTATATGCTTTTTCAAGAAGCTCATCCGTAATCGTTTCGCTTTCGATTACGCCGAGTTTTTTTACATACAAATCAGCCATGTTAAGATAAGTGATTGCTGCTTCAAGCTTGCCGTTTGGTGCAGCTGACATTATCTTTAAAGCCTTGTTGTATTTTTCGAGCGCTTTATCAAACTCCCCAAGCTCCGTGAGCGTGGAAGCATAATTATTGTAAAGACCTCCGAGTCTGTCATCTTCCGATGCAAGTTCTTTCTCGTAAATCTTTTCGGCCCTCTCGTATAAAGCCGCACTTTTTTGGCACTCGCCCACCGCCCTGTAAACGGTACCTGCATTTAAAACAGCCGTGGCGCCGGTAACGGTATCCGAATAACCGTATTTATCAACTTTTGAAAGTGCGCTTTCAGCAAAAGCTATCGCCTCGTTTATTTCGGAATTCTTTCTGCAAAATCCCATCAGTTCGCCCAGAAGAACTATCTCTCCTGCCTCGTCCCGATTGACTTTCGCTTCCTCAAGCCAATATAAAAGATGGCTCTTCGCTCTGCCGATTTCTTTGCTTTCAAGGTATGAATCAAATTTTTCGAGCACTCTGTCCATGGGTACTCTGCTTTTTTCATTCATGCAAAGAACGCAACGGGGTTCTTCGTAATCTTCTCTTTTAAGCATCAATTATTCCTCGTCCTCTCTTGCTCCTGCAACAAAAGCAACAGCAGAAACAACGGATGCGATGGCTGCTACTATGGCTACGATAACAGGAATGGCAATAAGTCCGAACAAAATTACTATCATTGTTTTTCCTCCTCAAGTTTGGCGGTTATCTTCTTAATGATTCCGTTTACTTCCATATCCGAATCCATGGGGATTACAAGACATTTTCTTCCGTCAATTATTTTTATTTCCACAAGTGAAGAAGCTTCGGGCTTAACGGAAATCTTCACGTTTTCTCCCTTGACTTCAAGTCTTCCTTTTTCCTTGATTCGATCTGCATGAAGAATGCCTTTTTCTCCGAGTTCCTTTTCGAATTTTTCTTCGACAATAGGAAGATGTTCTTCTTTTATGCCCGAATTCTTAAGAAGCTCGGTTACACCCTTTCTGTCGAGTGTGGGTTCATCCGAAAAGACTTTGTTTTCGAGCATGTCGTTAATGCTGTCCTGAACATTTCTTACGACTTCGAATGTATCGTACTCGGGCGCTTCGTTGATGAATTCTTCTATCACGTTATGGAAAATCTTGTTTTCCGCAACACTTGTCATCTCTTCAACGCATCCCAAAATATCGCTTATAATCTCGGGATGAATCAAAAGAGGGTCCTTGCAGTAATAAAGAAGAGAATTTACGTCCGCACTTCTGTCATTGAATGCGGGGAACAAAAATCCGACATCGGGCATCTCAACAACCCAGTCTCTTATTCTTGCCGCGAATACATTTTCATCTTCATGATACGAAAGAGCTGCTTTGGCAAGATTGACAGGGCAGATGCATGAATAAATATATCTGAAGACTTCCTCGGATTCTCTTTGCGAAAATCCGTCCGTGCCTTCTCTCATTACATCATATGCATCGTAAACGGTAATGATCAAATAATTACCCACTGTCGTGTACGCATTCATGATCTTTGCGTAATAATCATCAAGCAAAGCTTCATCTGAAAGTTCGCTGTCACGTATTTTTAAAAGGAACTTCTGAGCATCATCGCCGTCCATGCTTCTTTCAAAAGAAAGATTTAAAAGATTTCGGTTCAATACTCCGCTTAATCCCTTTTTCAATATGTCGATGTATTTATGTCTGTCGCTCTCATCAAGATTGGTAAGATAATTATTCATCCTGCTTTGGATCTTTTTCTCGGATCCGATTACGTAGCAGGTTTCAATCTTAAAAGAAGCATCATCGCAAAATTTAAATCTCTTTTTTAATTCGAGTATTTCACTGTTGTTCATATTTTATTTCTCCGGTTTGGGGCAATTGTTACTGCCCAATCTCAATAATTTTAACACACTTTTTTCACCATCTCAACAAATGTGTCAAACTGTATTTATATTCGTTGATTTACTCTCTTTTTTATTGTAAAATTTAATTGGAGGTGATTGAAATGTTAGCAGTACTTGTACCATTATTTGATGAAAATATGGCGGTCAAATCATATTCTCTTCACTCCAGAAAGAATAATATTTTTACCAACCCGCTTTTATCAACCACAGGTATCAACGATTCCGTCGGACAAATCGACGGTCTCGAAATAATAGACAATGTAGGCGTTAATACTCTTTCGAACGATAAGGAACTCTTTATTCCCGTAAACAGTATTTCGCTTTTCACCGACATCGCTTCAAAATGTCGTGCGCCGCACAAGCGCATCGTTCTTTTAATGGATAATACCCTTACTCCCGAGGAAAATATCGTAAAAAGAATCAGGGAATTAAAAGATGACGGTTACAAATTCGCAATCTGCAAATTAAAGGTTGCCGATTTTGAACACTACCGTCCGGTACTCAGCCTTATCGATTACATTTATCTTGATTATTCAAAGATTGATATTTCAAAAGCCAGAATCTATTTTTCAAAGCTTTATCCGAATATCAAACTTATCGCCGAAAACATTCAGACCAATGAAGCGTTCGACATGTTAAAGGCTCAGGGCGGATATCATTTCTACGAAGGACCTTTCTATCGTATCCCCATCACTCAGGGCGAGACCGATGTAGCTCCTTTGAAGATCAACTATTTAAGCCTTATCAATGTGGTAAATCATCCCGACTTCGATTTAACAAAAGCAGCGGACATTATCTCAAGAGATACTGCTTTGGTAATCTCGCTTCTTGAGATTGTAAACAGAATGAGCAAGAATTCCGAGATTACATCCATTCGTCACGCAGCTGCAATGCTCGGTCAGAAAGAATTGAGAAAATGGATTACAACGGCCGTTGCCAAGGAACTTTGTTTCGACAAGCCCAATGAAATCACAAGACTCTCGCTTCTTCGTGCAAAATTTGCGGAGAATCTTGCCACAACATTCAATCTCGGAATGAAATCAGAAGAGCTTTTCTTAATGGGTCTTTTCTCGGTGCTTGATATCATCCTTTCAAAGCCCATGAACGAAGCCCTCGCAATGGTAAACGTATCCAAGGAAATATCTGCGGCACTCCTTGACAACACAGGTGATTTCTTCCCTGTCATTAACTTCATAAGAGCTTATGAGGGCGCTGACTTCAATGAGATCAACCGTCTCGAGATTGTCGACAAACTCGATGTAAGCCGCGTATACGACGCTTACAAGGATTCCCTTAAGTGGTACAGAGATTTGTTCTTCTAGATTGTTAAATATCGAATCAAAAAAACGGAGCTTTCGCTCCGTTTTTTTAATAATTTGAATCATCACCGTAGTAATAATCAAAGAAACTGTCCCAATCGAAATCCTCGCCATCGTAATTGTCGAAGTAGCCTTCTTTGTAATAAACATCGCCGTAATCATACCAGCTGTCGGAATAATCATAAGGATCATACGAATCATAATCGTCATAATAGTCATATGAATCATAATCCGAATATCCGCTGTCCTGATCGCGATCGTAATATGAATCGTAATAGGAATCCGAATCGGTTCCGTAATAATAATCGAAATAGCTGTTCCAGTCGAAATTATCCCAGTCGTAATCATCCGTGGTATCCGTCGAATCCCATCCCGAGAAGTTGCTGCTGTCCCAGTCATAGGATGTCGCATCGGTCGTATCGGAGAATTTTCCTAGGAAATTGATGTACTTTGAATCAAATCCGCACTTCTGGTAAATCTTGCAAAGCTCGTCATAGAACTCGCTGTCTCCGTACGGAAGCGTTACCGACAATCCCGTCATGTAAGCATCTCCCGAAGTTGAAGAACAGTAAAGCACCGCTTTCTTCATGATCGCTCTTAAAGCATTGGATTCATTCGTAGTCTTCGTGGATGCCAAAGCCATAATATCAACGGCATAGCAATATGTTTCCATCGTATAGGAAGGATAGAGCCAGTCCCAGATGTCTTTGGGATCATCCTTAAAGATATGGTCCGGAGCTCTGTCTGATTTTTCCATGCTCATTGTATAGTCGTAGGTAAGAAGTTCGCTCTCGTTTGCATAAGCAAAATCGGTCCATGCAGTATATAAAAGTCTTGTATATCTTAAATCGATAAGTGCGAGCACTCCGTCATTTTTTACCGAAAGGCTCTCTCTTATGAAATCATCCACAATAACTTTTCCGACATCCGTCATGGGAGTGGATGAATTGTATCCGAGAAGACTTAACCAGTTCTGATATTCCCATCCGCTGCCCGATTCAAAATCTTCGGAAGCAACAAGATAGTCTGCCGAGTCGCATAGCACGCAGGCTGTCTCGAGTCCGCCCATTAAACATGAGTCAAACCCGATCATCTCAAATTTAACGCCCGAATCCCTGATTGCTCTTTGAATCTCATCGATTGTAAGTGCGGCAGTACTGTCATTTAAGTTTTCATCAACACCGTAACCATAGATTACTCCGCCGCCGTGATCCCAGAAAATAAGGATATTTCTGTCTGCGTGATAATTCTTGTCACAGTATACAATGAAATCTTTGATTGTGTTTTCGTCCGTAATATCAAGCTGGTCCAAAGTATTGTCAACAAGAACAAGCTGATTGTCCTTAACAATGAATCTCTGGGATTTCTTATTTGAAATACCCTCGGTCTTCCACTTCTTTGTACCGCCTGTCTGAATAACCACGTTTACGTTGTCGGAAAGAGTCGCATTGAGCATCTCTCTTAAATCTTCTGTGGCATATCCGTATTCACTCTCAAGGTTCGATCCGTTCATATAAACCATTACGGTCACAGTATCCGTACCGTCACCTTTGAGTTTGACAAACTGATCTCTTATTACATTTGAAACTATTTCATTTGGCACATCAGTAACAGTGCTCTGATAAGTGATCGGCGCTTCTGCAGGTGCCACACTGCTCGTTGTAGGGTCTGTTACAACAACCTGCTGTGAACCCGAAGGTTCCTCATAAAATACCGCAAAACCTGTCAGTACACCGAATCCCAAAAGAACTATTGCCGTAACGGCTGCCATCATAACGGAAGCAATCGAGACAAGCGCTATAATCCATCCGTAATTAAACTTGCCTTTCTTTTTTACGGCTTTGCCTTTTCCTTTTACCGGATTTGGAGTTTGATTAATATAAACGGTGGCACCCTTCTCGTTTACAAGTGTAAAACGAAGTCCGCATTTGTCGCAGACAAGCTCGTTTTTGTCAATCGGGTCACCGCATCTTACACAATAAAGCATAATATCCCCTACTTCTTTTTCTTTTTATTCTTTTTTGGATCAAGACTCTTTATTTCGTAAGTCTCTTCTATTTCAAAATCACCGTCTTTCTTTTCTTCAGACTTTTCTTCCTTCTTTTCTTCCTTGGCGGGTTTCTTTCCTTTTCTTTCAAGTTCGAAGGATTCAAAATCATCATCTACGGAAAACGTTTGTTTTTTGATCTTTTTAAGTCTTTTAAGCGCAAGGAATTCATGTGCTGCAGGTATAAAATCTATCAAAAGATATATTGCACCGATTCCGCCGATTGCTACAAATATCCATGCCCACCATCCGCTCTTGTTAACAAGCATGAAGACGCCGAAGACGATAAAACTTATAATACCTAAAAGAGGGATAAGAGAGTTCTCAGCCCTTTCTCTGGCATCATAATATTTTTTCTCCCACTCCGTTGCTTTGGCACCGGGTTTCTTGGCAGGTTCAAGTCCGAAGGAAACAATACCCATGTAATAAAGACCGGTAAGCAGAATCAGTATGCCGAAGCATGCAGGAATGATGGGTTCCAAATGCCAGCCCGCATCAAGAATCTGTTTCGGATTCTTGATATTGTAATAAACATTTATAATTGTTTCCTCTTCATCTATCTCCTTGTCAACCGAATAAGCGGAATAAATCATCTCTTCTCCGACTCTGTATGCAAGTTCCAGCATTACATGTGGATCCTTTTCCGATTCGACTTTGTATCTTGAAACGATGGTAGCCTCAGTCTTTTGTGCATAAAGATTGACCATATTGGAAAGAATAAACAGCACTAATCCGGCAACAAAGAAAATACCGCCGAGAATCGCACAGCCGAGTCCTACGTTTTTGTTGTTGAGTTTGTTCATATAAGTCCCTAACCTTCGTTTGAGTATACTATGTTCTTCATCATCTCGAAATAATCCCTGATATCGGAAAGATATTTCTCCGAATCGAATTCTCCGTTCTGATAAGCTTTTTCCCTTAATCCTTTGATTGTATATCCGACCGTCATGTCAAGCAGTTCTCTGGTAACTCCCTTTGCAAGTTTCTCATCGGTAAAATTCTCCAGAGCCTCATTGACCTTCTCGGTATACGGTAAAAGTCTTGACTTGGCAACTTCCAAAATCTCTTCATCCTTTTCGTCTTCCATCGACTGAATCATCATGGGGACAAAAGGATAAATCTTCGCAACCTGAGCCTTTGTCTCTTCCACGGTATAAAGAATATCAAAATAATCCGTCCTTTTAAGGGACAGATTCACTGCCAGTTCCATATTTAAATATTTTACACAGTAATCGGAAATAAAAGTATAAAGACCGGCCTTGTTGACAAAATAATGAAACCACAATCCTTTGGAAACACCTGCAACCTTAACCATGTCATCGGTGCTTGCGAGTTTATATCCTTTAAGCGCAAATACCTGCATTGCGCCATTTATCATCTTATCCTGCTTTTCTTTCTTCAGGTCAAAAAACTTGTCGTTCATCAATCATAACTCCCGTAAAAATTGACTGATTTAGTCGATAACATATTACCATATTTGATATCTTACTTCAATGCTTTTCTATTTACTTTTAGTATCATAAAGAGTAAAATAAATGTACATGTAACTAAAGGAGGTTATTCAACAATGAAGAAAACTACAAAGGGATTTCTTTTAGGTTTAACTACCGCAGCTGCCTGCGTCGGCGCATATTATGTATATCAGAACAGAGACAAGATTTTCAAAACCGAAGAGATTATAAATGAAGACGGAACAGTTACAAAAAAACGTTCCTACGTAGACCTTGACAATATCAAGGAAAAAACCAACGAAGCTGTTAACAAGACAAAAGAAACAGCTCAGAATACCTGGAAAAAAGCTCAGGACAAAATCGACGGTCTTAAAAAGAAAAAAGGCGACAACACAGTAGAAGAAGTTGTTGAAGAAGTTAAAGACACAGTTGAAGACATCAAGGAAAATGTTGAAGACAAAGTTGAAGAAATTAAGGATGCTGTTACGGAATAATTGATATCAATTATTTAGTATAAAGATCATAACGAATGAGAAAAGAAAAGACGCTGTATCGAAAGATGCAGCGTCCTTTTTATATTTATCATTTGTATCATCCTTTGTTTCTGTTTTTGAGCTTAAGTCGGTTCATTTCCCTGGCAATACGCATCTGTGCGGATTTGTATTCCTGGATACTCTTCTTTTGAAGAATGGCTTCCCTGGCTTCTTCTGCCGCCGCTCTGGCTCTGTTGGCATCGATTTCATCAGGTGTTTCTATCGTATCCACCAATACCTTCACATCGTTGTTTGCCACAACCAGAATTCCCTGAGACACACAGGTGACCACTCTTGTTTCGTCGGGAAGCGTGTATTCGAGAATACCGGGCACAATGGCCGCAACCATATTCTTATGATGACTTTGAATACCGTACGAACCGTCGGTAATCGGAACCACCAGACTCAGGCAGTCGCCCTCGTAGAAGGATCGTTCCGCAGCCAGAATATGTAATGAAAACTTATTCATAACTAAATATCTCCGTTTTTAATCTTCTCGGCTTTTATCTTACATTCTTCTATCGTTCCGACATTGAAGAATGCAGCCTCGGGAAGATCGTCGACCTCACCGTTTACAATCGCCTTAAATCCTCTGATTGTCTCTGCAAGAGGAACAAACACACCTGCATTGCCGGTATATTTTTCGGCTACGTGCATGGGCTGTGAAAGGAATCTTTGAACCTTTCTTGCACGAAGGACCGTCAGTCTGTCTTCTTCCGCAAGTTCGTCCATACCGAGGATTGCGATAATATCCTGAAGTTCGGCATACTTCTGAAGTATTTCCTGAACTTTTCTTGCTGTCTCGTAATGCTCCTCTCCCACGATTGAAGGCTCAAGAATTCTGGATGTGGATTCAAGAGGATCAACTGCGGGATAAATACCCTGTTCGGCAATCTTTCTTGAAAGAACCGTGGTTGAATCAAGATGAGAGAATGTGGTGGCAGGTGCAGGGTCAGTAAGGTCATCGGCAGGAACGTATACGGCCTGAACCGAAGTAACCGAACCTCTCTTCGTGGAAGCGATTCGCTCCTGAAGAGCACCCATTTCCTCTGCAAGCGTAGGCTGATAACCTACGGCTGAAGGCATACGTCCGAGAAGTGTCGAAACCTCCGAACCTGCCTGTACAAATCTGAAAATATTGTCAATAAACAAAAGCACGTCTTTGTTTTGAGTATCCCTGAAATACTCAGCCATGGTAAGTCCCGAAAGAGGCACTCTCATACGCACGCCGGGAGCCTCGTTCATCTGACCGAATACAAGAGCCGTCTTGGCAGATACGCCGCTCTCCTGCATTTCTCTCCAAAGGTCGTTGCCTTCTCTTGAACGCTCTCCTACACCGGTAAAGATTGAATATCCGCCGTGCTCTGTGGCTACATTGTGAATAAGTTCCTGGATAAGAACCGTCTTACCTACACCGGCACCGCCGAAAAGACCAATCTTTCCTCCCTTGGGATAGGGCTCGAGCAAATCGATAACCTTGATACCCGTTTCGAGAATCTCAATTGCAGGGCTCTGTTCCTCAAAAGAAGGAGCTTTTCTGTGAATATTCCATCTTTCTACGTCTTCGGGAATATCTCCTTTGCCGTCAATCGGTTTTCCTAAAACGTTAAACATTCTGCCCAAGGTACATTCGCCTACGGGAACCGTAATATTGTTGCCTGTGGCTTTAACCTTCATGTCTCTGGCAAGTCCTTCGCTTCCCGCAAGCATGATACAGCGTACCAGATTGCCGCCTATATGCGAAGCTACTTCCATAACACGCTCTTCGCCGTCAACTTTAACTACGAGAGCTTCTCTTATCTTGGGTAAATTTTCTTCAAATCGAACATCAACTACCGATCCCGATACCTGAACTATCTTACCGGTCATTTTTGCCTCCGTTTAAGGCTTTAAGCCTTTGCTTTAATGCTTTTTTTCTTCTTTGCTCTGGCTCCCGCGGAAATCTCCGTGATCTCCTGCGTAATGGCAGCCTGTCTTGTATGATTGTACTGGATGGTCAGCTTGTCGATAAGCTCTTCCGCATTTCTGTTGGCGGATTCCATCGCATTCATTCTTGCATTCTGCTCACTGCAGAAACTGTCTACCAAAGCTCCGTATATGATTCCCGTAACGTAACTTGAAATCATATTCTCAAGCGCTTCCTTGGGATTGGGATAAAACTCAATCTCACCCTCCGGCCAGAAGAACCCTCTTGTACTCTTTTTCTCATTTTCCATTTCAGCCTTGCTCATCTTGAAATCCGAGCGGTTGAAAGGAAGCAGTCGCATAACCTTGACTTTCGATTCCATACCGGTTTCGTAATCGGTAAAGATGATGTAAATCTTCGAAAGTTTTTTGTTGTCATACAAATCAAGCAAATGATTGGAAATCTCCCTTGCTCTTGAAAGCGTGGGATTCTGCGCCGTGTAAAGGAATGTCTTTTCAATGGGAACATTCTTGGAATTAAAATATCTTCTTCCGTATTCTCCGACCACGAACAAAAGCTTATCGTGTTTCTTGGTCATAAGCTTCATCGCTTCTTTGATGACATTCTGATTGTATGCACCCGCAAGACCCTTGTCGGCGGTAATAACGAGATATCCGTAAGTACCCTCTATCTCGTAAGAACCTGTCGCAGGATAAAAATAATCGCTTTCAACCTTTTTTACCGTCTTGAAAATTCGTCTTATGCTTAAAGCTACTTCTTCAAAATACGGTTTGGTCTTGTCGAGTTCTTTTTTTATTTTTCTCATTTTGTTGGAGGATATAAGGTACATCGCGTTGGTGATTTTCTGTGTATCCTTAACGCTTTGAATATGACCTTTTATCTCCTTCATATTCGACATGTAAACTACCTCGTAAACCGATTATTTTTCGCGATATTTCTCTGCAGCGTCCAAAATCGATTTTTTAATATCATCGGTAAGAAGACCGGTGGAGTCAATCTTATCGCAAATATCAGGATGCGAAACCTCAAAATACTGAAGAAGCTTTTCGGATTCCTCACCTATATTCTTGGCGGGAACATCCATGAAAAACTTATTTAATGCAACAGTAAGCAAAATAACCTGCTGATGCTGTGAGTAAGGTTTATACTGCTTCTGTCTTAAAAGATACATGAGGCCGTGTCCGTAAGTAAGCTGTTTCTGTGTGGCTTCATCAAGGTCAGACGAGAACTGCGTGAACACTTCCATCTCTCGATACTGAGCCAGATCAAGTCTTAACGAACCGCATGCCTTCTTCATGGCTTTAGTCTGTGCATCACCGCCTACACGGGATACCGAAAGTCCGACATTAACCGCGGGACGCTGTCCTTCGAAGAAAAGTTCACTCTCAAGGAATATCTGTCCGTCCGTGATGGAAATAATGTTGGTGGGAATATATGCCGCAACATCGCCCGCCTGAGTCTCTACGATGGGAAGTGCCGTGATGGAACCCCCGCCGAGCTCATCGCTTAAATGCGCCGCTCTCTCCAAAAGTCTTGAATGCAGATAGAATACGTCACCGGGATAAGCTTCACGTCCGGGAGATCTGTCAAGAAGAAGCGAGAGCGATCTGTAAGCAATCGCATGCTTTGACAAATCATCGTATACGATAAGAACATCTCTTCCCTGATGCATGAAATATTCAGCAAGCGAACATCCCGAATAAGGAGCTATGTACTGAATGGGTGCAGCATCCGATGCCGATGCGTTGACTATGATTGTATAATCCATTGCACCGTGCTTCTTAAGATTGGTAACCATCTGTGATATAAGGCTCGCTTTCTGACCTATGGCTACATAGATGCAGACTACATCCTTTCCCTTCTGATTAACAATGGTATCAAGCGCAATGGCTGTCTTTCCTGTCTGTCTGTCTCCGATGATAAGTTCTCTTTGTCCTCTTCCTATGGGGAACATGGAGTCAATACAAAGAATACCTGTTTCCATCGGTCTGTTAACGGGCTGTCTGTCGATGATACCGGGTGCAGGGCTTTCGATTGCTCTGTAATCATCGGCATCAATATCGCCCTTACCGTCAATGGGAACACCGAGAGGATTGATAACTCTTCCGAGGAAGCCGTTTCCTACGGGAACACCCGCACTCCTTCCTGTTCTCTTGACTCTGCTTCCTTCGCATATTTCGTCTGTATCGTCAAAAAGAATACAGCCGATTTCATCTTCGCGAAGATCGAGTACCATGCCTCTGATTCCGCCGGTGAACAGCAAAATCTCTCCGTATGTGGCGCTCTTTAATCCCGATACGGTTGCAATACCGTCACCTATACTGGTTACGATACCTATTTCCGTGGGAGCGCTGACCGGAGTCCAGTCCTTAATATTCTCTTTGATTAAAGGAATAATGTTGTCGGTTGTTTTTTTGCCGACAGCATTAAATATCATTTCTTTAAACTGCGCCAGTCTTCCTGCATTGGTCCAGTCATAGATTTCCTTACCGACTTCGAGACGGAAACCTTCCGTTACCGTTAAGTCTTCCTTCCACTCGAGAGCATCGTTTTCATACTTCTCATGAAGAAATTTCCTAATCTTTTCAATCTGGGCGTCTGTAGGCTTCTTCGCCGAATAAAGTATACTTACGACTTTATCGTTATTCATCGTCCTCTACCTTCTTTGAAGCATTTAAAAACTCATCATATGTGTCCAAATCAGAACGCAATACGATTTTTTCCGTAGCTTCGTTAACTATCTGAGCGATTTCCTTCTGAGCATCATTTATAATTCTGTCATGCTCGGACTGAGCCTTGTCTCTTGCCTTTTTAAGAATAGTTGCGGCTTCTTCGTTTGCAGCGGTTATAATTCTTTCTCTCTCTGCAAATGTCTCTTTGCCTGCAGCTTCTTTCTTTGCATTGATTTCGGAATCCGCAGCCTTTAATCTGTTTTCAAATTCCGCCTTGGCTTTTTCGCTTTCTTCAACAAGACCTTTTGCTTCATCATCAAGTTTTTTGAAATATTCTTCTCTTGAATCCATGAATTTTCTCACGGGTTTGTAAAGGATAAAATAAAGACCCGCAAAAAGAATCGTGAAATTCAAAAGATGCAAAAGAATCTGCTGAATATCAATATTAAGTGGTAATCCATTCATACCATTTGCCTCTTCCAAATAAACAATTTTTTCTAAACATTACACCGATAAGATTACAGAATGAATACTATGAAAATAGCAACGATCAATGAGTAAATGATAGCTGTTTCGATAAATACACAGCCAAGCATCATCATTGTGAACAATCTTCCTGCGATTTCGGGCTGACGTGCTGAAGAATCTGCCGATTTGCTTACCGTGATAGCCATACCGATGGCACCTGCTGCAGCAACTACTGCGACTACCAAAGCTGCCGTAACTGCTTTGCCTACAACAACATCGTTTTCATTTGTAACTTTTGCAATTGAAGTTCCCTCATCCACTCCTGCCGCAGAAGCTGTCTTGGGAACAAATAAAATGCCGAGCATGGCAACGAGTACCAAAATCAATGTAATAGCTTTAATGGATCTTTTCATTATTAAACCTCCGAACTTAAACTTTCCTGATTATTGTTTTTTATTTTCTTTGATTTCTTTTCTTTTTTCTCTTTTTTCTCATGTTCCTCTGTGGCTTCACCGTAGAAGATGCTAAGGAGCATTGTAAGAACGTATGCCTGAATTATTGCATGCATCAATGTAAATGCAATGGCCACGAATACCGGAATCACAAAACTTGTAAGCTTGTAATAATATACAAGTTCCGTAACGAGTGCGCCTGAAAGCAGCGCACCGAAAAGACGCAAGCTCATGGATATCGGAAGTGAGAAATCCTTGAGTGTTCCGAAGAATCCTCTCGGACCCGATACAAACAATCCGTTAAACAATATAAAGAGGTATGTCGTGACACCGAGCATTATTGCGCCGTTGATATCCGCCAAAGGAGCCGAAAGCGTTATCGGCCTGCCGTTGGTAGCCATAACCTGCACTCCCAGAAGTTCGAAAATAGTACTTACTGCAATATAAGTGCCCGCGACGAACATATAGACTCTTAAGAGCTTATACTTATGCGGACTGTTGGTCTTGGATGTTCCGTCGAACAATCCCACAGCACTTTCCAGAATAATCTGGAATTTTCCGGGAATCAGTTTGAATCTCGGAATAACAAATATTCTTACGATGATTGAGAATAAAAGAATTATTCCCGTCGTAATGAATGCTGAAATCAGTGCCGGGTTGACATCCTTTAAGCCAAAAAGCGATACCTTGACATGTTCATGCAATACCGCATCCTTCATGACTTCCTGAATAGATTCCTCCTGGACCTGATTCGGATTGTTTGTCAGGAATATTCCTACAAGCAGACCGGCTATCAATACCGCAAAGATTATTGCGGAAACGATAATCCTTTTCTTACTCATGGTATATCCTTCTTTCTGTTTATAATTTCTTACCTGTTATCTTCTCGTAACCTTCAAGATAAATAGCAATGGTCTTGTCTACAACATCCTGAGGAAGTGTCCAGTTGTGACCTTCGTTTGCGGGATTCTTTAACCAGTCTCTTGCAAACTGCTTGTCGAAGGAAGGCTGTGAATGACCCGGCTCATATCCTTCAAGAGGCCAGAATCTGGATGAATCGGGCGTGAGCATTTCATCGCCGAGAACTATCTCGCCGTTTTCATCAAGTCCGAATTCAAATTTAGTATCTGCAATGATGATGCCTTTGCTTAAAGCATAATCGGCACATTTCTTATATAAAGTAATAGTGAGGTCGCGAAGCTTGGTAGCGTACTCTTTGCCCTTGCCCGGAAAACGCTTCTCAAGATAATCAACGCTCTGCTCAAAACTGATATTCTCGTCATGATCGCCTATC
>DFEM01000051.1 GCA_002369155.1 Lachnospiraceae bacterium UBA3802
AAAGGAAGATTTTGAGAAAAAAGCGGCATTTTTATACAGGGAATACCAGAAGGTTTTGTTTGACAATAATGCCCTGGATTTTGATGATCTGCTTTTGCTTACGGTAGAACTTTTCAAGAAGAATCTTGATGTACTCGAAAACTATCGAAACAGATTTAAATATATACTTGTCGATGAGTATCAGGATACCAATACGGTTCAGTTTTCGTTTGTGAAAATGCTTGCCGACAAATACAGAAATTTATGTGTCGTAGGTGATGACGATCAGTCAATTTACAGATTCAGAGGAGCGAATATTCGTAACATCCTCGATTTTGAAAAGAATTACCCGGATGCTTTTGTAATCAAACTTGAACAGAATTACCGTTCGACTGAAAACATCCTTAATGCGGCCAATGCCGTGATTGCCAATAATGTCGGAAGAAAGGACAAGACATTATGGTCTTCAAGAGGAGACGGGTCAAAGATTCATTTCAGACAGTTTTCTTCTTCCAAGGAAGAGGCAATGTTTGTTGCCAATGACATTTATACCAAAGTCAGAAGAAGGGATTGTTTAAGGAATGATATTGCGATTCTTTACAGGACCAATCAGCAGTCCCGTGAACTTGAAGAAGTCATGCTTCGGGAGAACATTCCGTATACGATTGTAGGCGGTACGAATTTCTATTCAAGAAAAGAAATTAAGGATATTCTTGCGTATTTAAAGACAATCGCAAACGGAAGCGATAATTTAAATGTCGAAAGAATTGTAAATGTTCCCAAAAGAGGCATCGGAGATACTTCGCTATCAAAAGCCAGAGCATATGCCGAGAATAATGAAATATCCCTTTTTGAGGCACTCCTTCATGCCGACAGAATACCTTCAATCGGCAAAGCAGCCGCAAAAATGAAAGATTTCGCTTCTGATATTATGGTATTCAGGGAGAGAATTAAAGAATGCGAATTTGAAGACATTCCAGAACTTATAAGCGAACTTTTGGAAAAAATTAAATATTCCGATTACATTAAGGAGACAGAGGATAAGGAAACAGCCGATGACAGGCTTGCCAACATCGATGAACTCTTTTCCAAAGCTGCTTATTTCGAAGAAAAATATGTTGAAGACAATCCCGAAGCAGAGAAGGGACCCACACTTCAGGATTTTTTAAATGATGTATCGCTTGTTGCTGACATTGACAATGCCGATACGGCTTTGGACAGGGTACTTATGATGACTCTTCATTCCGCAAAAGGACTTGAATTCTCGCATGTATACATAGTCGGCATGGAAGACGGACTTTTCCCCGGCGACAGGACCGTTATGAGCATGGATTCCGAAGAAATGGAAGAAGAGAGAAGACTTGCATATGTGGGAATAACCAGAGCCAAGGACGATTTGACTCTTACTGCCGCATCAAGCAGAATGATGAGAGGCCAGTGGGTTAATTATCCGATAAGCCGTTTTGTCAGAGAAATACCTACAAATCTTTTGGATTCGGATACCAATTTCTCGAAAAATAGAGAAGAAGATCTGCCTCCGAGGACATCCAGATACTCCAATATGGGTCTCTACGGCGGATATTTAAAGAGCGGTTCGGGCAACTCGGGTATCGGAAATATTCCGGGCGGAAAACCATATGCTTCGACAAAAATGCTTGATAATGCAAAACCCAAAGCATCAGTTAAGGTTGACATAACTAAAAGAAGTGAAAACAAGATTAATACTCCTGCAAAGAAAGCTTCTCCTGTGATTAATCTTACAAAGGGCAGTGAATTAAAAAGCAATATAAATTATAAAGCAGGAGACAGAGTAAGCCATATTAAGTTCGGAGAAGGTGTTGTAACCGAGATTGACACAAGCGGAAACAACACTTATGTGAAGATAGATTTCGACCAATACGGTCAGAGAATTCTCGATTCAAGGTTTGCAAAACTCAATGTTTTATAGAAATTAATTAAAATATGATTTAATTTTTTTGATGGTGAGAAGATGAAATTTGTATTCAGAGCAGATGCAAATTCGAATATCGGACAGGGACATGTAATGAGATGCTTGTCTCTATCGGATGCGCTGGAAGAAACAGGGCATTTATGTTCTTTTGTCACGGCAGGGGATACATTGCTTTCACTCATTGAAAAAAGAGGAAAAAAAGTCAGTGTTCTTCGTACTTCTTACGATCAAACGGATTTGGAGAAAGAAGAACTTAAGGAGATTCTTGCAAAAGAAAAAGCAGATGTTCTTGTTGCGGACGGATATTTTTTTTCACCGGATTATTTTAATGAATTAAAAGATTTTATAAAGACGGTTTATTTTGATGATGTGTATTCGTTTGCATATAATGTTGACTGTCTGATTAATTACAATATTTATGCCGACGAGGAAAAATACAAAGAATTATATATGACTCAAAAGGTCAATCTTCCGAAGTTGATTTTGGGTCCTTCTTTTGCGCCGCTTAGAAAAGAATTTTCGAATACGTATTCAAAAGAAATAAAAGATGTAAAAGAAGTCATGGTGTCTTTCGGAGGAGCGGATCCTTTGCATCTTGCGCTCGGGTTCATCAAAACCATTGATAAATCGGAAGTTGTGAAAGATATTCATTTCAAGATGGTTCTCGGAAGAATGGAACCTGATTTAAAAGAAATAAAACGCATTGTCGAAGATATAGAAAACATATCCCTTTTGGTTGACATAACTAACATGAAAGAAGAGATTGAAAAATCCGACCTTGTTATTTCGGCCGCAGGCAGCACTCAATATGAGATTTGTGCCTGCAAAAGACCGTGCATCTGTTTTTCCATGGCTGACAATCAGGTGGAAGGCGCAAAGAAATTCGGTGAATCGGGAGCTTTCATTTATGTCGGCGATGCAAGGAATAACGATTCATTCTTTGATGATTTGATTGAATCGGTAAAAAAGATTAAAGGTAATATTTTGTTGGCTTCGGAAATGTCCGAGAAGGCAGGTAAAATAACCGACGGTTTGGGGACAAAAAGAATTGCCGTTGAATTTGAAAAAATATTTGGGAGATAAAAATGTCCGAGAACTTAAGACCTGATGTATTTATCAGTTATTCATCAAAAAACAAAGATATTGCTGATGAGATTGTAAAAGAATTTGAGGGTAACGACATAAAATGCTGGTATGCTCCGAGAGACATTATGCCCGGAGAAGAGTGGGTTACCGCCATTACCGGTGGCCTTGAATCATCCAAAGTTTTGGTACTTATTTATACAGATGAATCCAATGAGTCAAGACAGGTAATGAATGAAGTGGCTGTTGCTTTTAATGCCGGAAAGACCATAGTACCTTTCAGACTTACCGAAAACAAAATGAACAGCGAGTTTGAATATTATCTTACGAGAGTTCATTGGCTTGACGGAGTTACAAAGACTCTGAAGGATAATATTGTAGAACTCAGAAAATATATTCAGATTATATTAAGCGGGATTGACAATGCGGATACAACGCCCAATTTAAATGCCGTAAGCGAAGCCGCTCCCAAAAAGAAGAAAAAAGTTTTATCGGCTGCCTTGATAGCTTTAATTGCATCAGGAGCGGGTGCTTTGCTTTTGATTGTATTGGCAGTGGCTTTAATTATCATTTTATCGCTTGGAAGCGGTAACAGATATATGAAGAAAGGTTTGGAAGCATATAATTCCAAATATCATTCAACAGTTGAAAACAATAAGGCAAGATCATATTTTGAAAAGGCAGCCAAAAAAGGAAAACCTGATGCTTATTATTATCTTGGCATGCTGGATAAAAGAGAATATGATTATTCTTCTGCCAAGCTTAATTTTGAAAAAGGATTAACAGCCGGAAGCAATCTTTCCAAACTGGAACTCGGATATCTTTACGAAATGGGATTCGGAGTGAATCCCGATTTGCAAACAGCCAAAACATATTACGATGAGGTATTGAATGCCGGATGCCTTGAAGCAAATCTTTATGAAGGTGCATTTCTTTTACACGGCTATTACGGCGATGAAATTGACACCATGAATGCTCTTTTATATCTTAATAAATCCAAAGAGAGCGAAATTCAAAAGATTGCCGCAGAATCATATATGAATATCGCATTGATTCAGGAATTTGACATTTCCGAGGATAATTTTGATTTGCAAAAGACTTTGGACTGTTATCAGAAGGCCATGGATATAGATCCTTATTTTGAAGGAAGAAGTTACTTATGCATGGCGGATGATTATTTTATAAAAGAAGACAACGAGAATTCGGATGGATGTTATCAAAAAGCTTTGCAGTTCTATGTTTCTTCCGCCAAAGCGGGCGATGAGTCATCAATGATGCAAGCCGGATTATTATATCAGTACGGATACGGAACAAAAGCCGACTCCGAAATCGCCATGGATTATTACAGGAAAGCGGCTGATGCAGGCAATTCATATGCAATGGTATATGTCGCTTGTATGTATGAATTGGGCCAGGATTTTGTTAAGCAGGATTTGGACAAAGCCTTCGAATGGTATAAAAAAGCAGCGGATCTGGGCAATCCCGAGGCGATGATTTACCTGGGCGATATGTACAGAATCGGCAAATACGGCATGAAAAACGATCAGCCCGATTACAACATGGCCAGATTCTGGTATGAAGAAGCATTGAAAAACGGCTGCATTGATGCGTATTACTCTCTCGGATTTATGTATGAAGAGGGATTGGGTGCTGACTGCGATTATGAAAAGGCGTTCGAATACTATCAAAAAAGTTCCGAATACGGTTCTGCTTTGGCAATGTGCAGAATAGGATATTTATATGAATACGGATATATCGGCGGTGAGGTCAACAGCGAAGAAGCCATGAATTGGTATTATAAAGCAGCCAAAGCCGGAAGCGGTGAAGCCATGTACTGTATCGGGTCAAAATATGAAGAAAATGAAGATTACGAGAATGCAAAGGTATGGTATACCGTTGCTGCTTCCAACGATAATTCCGACAGTATGTTCAGTCTGGCATTTTTATACTATTACGGAAAATATTCGGATGAACCTGATTATGAGAATGCTCTCAAATGGTTTACAAAAGCTGCCAATGCAGGAAATTCGTATGCACTCGACATGGTCGGCAATATGTATATGGACGGCAAGGGATGTGAACAAAGTTTTGAAAATGCAAAACAATGTTTTGAGCTTGCAGTTGAAAGAGGCTCGGCAACCGATTATGACTACTACATACTCGGTCATTTGTACCATAAAGGACTGGGTACGGATAAAGATATTGAAAAAGCCCTGGAATATTATAAAAAGGCCGCGGATTTGGGAAATACACAAGCCCTTGAAACATTGGGAGGCATGTATTTTGACGGAGACGGAGTAGCGCCTGATCAGGCGGAGGCCATGTATTACCTACAAAAGGCTGCAGATTCTTCCAATTCATGTACTGCATTAACATATAAGAAACTCGGAGATTGTTATTATTACGGTTACGGAAGCAGTTACAACGAATTGACAGCTCAAACATATTATTTGATTGCATCCGATATGGGACTTGAAGACCCTGTTATGTGGAACAATATTGCAATGACTTATTACAACAGTTTAAGATATTCTGATGCGGCAGATTACTATGTTAAAAGTGCCGAAAAATCAAAAGACCCTGTTGCAATGTACAGTGCGGCGGTATGTTTTTATAATGATGGAAAATTTTCGGAAGCGCTCAAATGGTTCGGAAAATCCATAGATAACGGATATTCAAGACCGAGTGTTCCCAAAAACGATATTAAAAATATGGTTGAAGCAGGGCAGGTTTCTGCGGAAGACGCAAAGAAATGGCTTGATTAGGGAATTTTACGAAAATAAAAAAAGTGTATCATTTTTCAGTTCATAGTGATATAATTAACTCATAATACTTTTGAAATTGCAAAAGGGGGTCTAAATCAATGGCTAATATTTTTAAAGTGTTCAAGAAGATTAAGGATTTTGATGATTTCCTTGAAATGACTAAATTAGATGGTATTTTAAACAAGAAAAAGAGAGAGCAGGAAGAAGCAGAGGCTGCAAAGAGACGTAATATTATCATTACAATTCTTGCAATCGTAGGTGCTGTTGCTGCTGTAGCAGGTATTGCTTACCTTGTATATCGTTATCTCACACCGGATTATCTCGAAGATTTCGATGATGATTTCGATGATGATTTTGATGATGA
>DFEM01000139.1 GCA_002369155.1 Lachnospiraceae bacterium UBA3802
ATCTGCTAACCTGGGTCTCAATATAATAACATCCGCCGTAGGTTTCAACTTCGTCGTTTGTATATCGCCAATAAAGTTTTGAATCTTCCCACTCGAATTCTATTTTATCTGCATCTTCCAAAACTTCTATAACCGTTTCACTGTCATCTTCAATATTTTTCATTAAAACACTTTTGTTTTCAAAAGAATACAAATATACGATTTTATTATCTGGATTATATCCGATAATTCTGTTTGATTCATCTTCATATAAGGTTTCTTTATCTATATATTTTTCATCATTGAACAGCTCTGAAATTGAAAGTGTTCCCTTTTCCCACTCCAGCATGAAAGCAGTTCTGTATGAATCGATTATATAGAGCGAATCTTCAGAAATGCCCATTTCAGAATTATAATAATCTCGTGTTGTTAATTCCAAACTGTCTCTGTCATGAAACTTTAAGATTTCCTCTCCTTCTTCGGTACCCTTGTAAAACACTAACTCGTTTACCGGTTTATGAAAGATGTAATACGTATCCTTCTTTTTTGCATAATACCCTTCAGGAAGATCTTTTATGGCACCTTTTATTGTTCCGTCATAAGAAACCGTATAATTTCTGACATAATCAACTTCATCTTCACTTATATTAATACATAAAACTTCCTCATCATTATATGCAAATAAATACTCATTCGTATCATCCAAAAATGCTTCTTTATATTTGTCAATCGGATAATAGCATTCTTCTTTGATATCACCTGAATTTAAATCAAGTTTTTTTATCTTCTCATATTTATCGCTTCGCTGAATAAACAAAATATACTCATCTGTAATATTAATAACAGGTCCGAGGTTTTCTTCGCATTCGAAAATTAATTCCTGATTATTCTCCGAATACAAATAGAGTTTATCATTTAAAGAAATGTAAATTCCATCCTGAGTCTCATAAACATAATCTCTGTAATCCGAAGAATCAAGGAATCCGTATACATCAATCTCCGTTGTCTCATTTCTTATTGTTTTATTAAAATCTTCCAATACTTCCCAAAAATCTTCCTCAAAATAAATAAATCGTGAGACTTTTCTCTCGCCATTTATATCATAATAAATCAAATATTCACCATCAAAATTAAAATATGTACCGTCTTCCAGGGTACACTCAATTCCGCTTACACCTCCGTAAAAATAGTCAACATGCATTCCGGATGAGCTTTTAATTGTTAATGAATTCAAAGCATCGACAAACTCATCTATTTTATCTTCCGGTATATCCTCATATGTGTAAGTATTGGTGCCTCCGTCTCTGAAATAATATCTTGCCGATACTATAGGGCTTTCATAATAATAATTTGTTAGTTCCTTGGATGAATCAGTTTTTTCATGCTCTTTTTCAACAGATGCAAAAATACCCACAATAAAAGCCAAAAACGCTCCTCCGAGTAAAAAAGGTGAAGCAATAATCAATAAAACAATCGAGACAATAGACACGACTATTGACAAAATCAAAGCAGCAATGCTGATTTCTTTTTTATCTTTTTTCTCTCCCAAAGAAATAATTGCCAGCACAAATCCTGCAAGGGGAAAAACGAACGCTAAAATTAAAGCCAATATCGGCAATACGCTTTTCTTTTTGTTTGCTTTTCCAATTTCTTTGTTTTCGCTCATTTTACTTCACCCCTGCGTCATCCGGGTATATACAAAATAACTTCCGTTGTTTCGGCATCGGTTTTCATAAGGATATCTCCGCCAAGCGACTTTGCCACGGCTTTTGCCTCATAAAGGCCTATGCCGCTTCCTTCTTTTCCTGCGGCATTTGATCCTCTGAAATAGCAGTTAAAGACGAGAGGTACTTCCTCTGAATTTATTGTAACTCCGCGGTTTATGATATCAAAGAAAAACATGTCATCCTGGCGATAAAGTTTTAAAACAATACCTGTTCCATCTCCGTATTTTATCGCATTTTCCATCAGTTGGTTAAGACATCTTATTATTGCTTCAAAATCTGAGGAAACCATGGGATTTCCTGATATTTCCACATCAAAAGGTATATCTTTCATTCTGAGGCGATTGTCAAAATCATCAACGATTCTTTTCTTAACATCCTCAAGATAAAAGTTCGAAATATCGGGTTCATAATTGCTTTGCAAAGAACCTGGATCATTTAAGAAATTACCAACAAGTTTTGCAATATCATCAGCATTCTTGCCTATCTTATTTGCTATCTCGCTGTCCTTTTCATCAGGAACTCCATCTCTGTAAAGTCCGGTCTCAATGGCTTCCGAATAAAGTTTGATATTTGCTACCGGAGTTTTTATTCCATGGGCTATCGTAGATACAAACTGTTTACGGTCATACATTAACCTGTCAATCTGTTTCCTGTCGGACTCGAGTTTGCTGTTAAGCATGTTCATTCCCCAGACATATTTGCCAAATAGCCTGTTTTTGCTCTCCGGAATACTGTCGGTTGTTATACCCTTGGCCAGCTTGTTGGGATACTCCGAAAATTCACTGAAAGGCTTTAAAATATTCCTTTGAATATAAATAACCAATAAGACAAATGGGATCAAAAAAGCCAGTGAAGAAATCTCGGCAAGAATCAGTAAAGAGATCACCTGAGTATTATCGAACCTGTATTTCGCAAAGCCGATAAGATTGCCTTCTTCATCAGACATTTCCCAAATATATGTATTTTGGTAATTGCCGGATTGATTAAAAAAATCCTTGTTATTCGAAAAAGACTTTTCGTCGTCCAAATAGTAAACCGAGATGTCAGAAGTCACATCGCTTTTATTAAAATCCAAAGCGACTTCACTTATATCAGTATTTTCATTGACTGCTATCCAATTAGTCATGCGGTTCATAAAAACCGCTCTTTTTTGACCGGAATTTTGGATTAATTTTATTCCCGTAAACCATACGGCCGCAGTCCATAAAACAAAGTATACAATTAATAAAAATATAAAACCTGTTTTACGTTTCATATATTTTCCTACTCGCCGAATTTATAGCCGACACGCCATACGGTCTTAATGAGTTCCGGCTCCTTGGGATCCTTCTCGATTTTTTCTCTTAGCCACCTGATATATACATTTAGCGAGTTCATTTCCGTTTCCGAATAATAACCCCATACTTCATCAAAAAGTTCGTTTTTATCAACTACTTTTCCCGCATGTTTCATCAGATACACGAGGATGTCAAACTCTTTTCCCGTAATCTCTAAAGACTTCCCGTCCATGAATACACTTCTTGCGGATACATCAATCTTAAGATTCTTGTAAGAAAGAACTTCGTTTTCCGAATCGGGATACGCTCTTCTAAGCAAAGCTTTTATTTTAGAAACAAGCAAAGGAATGGAAAAAGGTTTTCCGATATAATCATCCGCACCTGTTTCCATTCCCAATATTTTACTGTCATCGTCTGTTCTTGCGCTCATCATAAGAACAGGCATATTATGCTCTTTTCGAATCTTTGAAAGTGCGGCAAATCCATCCTGCCCGGGGAGCATGACATCCAATAGAAGAAGTTTGTAATTCTCTTTTGAGATATTTTCTAACGCATTTTCGGCAGACTTAACCCAGTCTGCCGAATATCCGGAATTTCTCAAAAAATCAAATATTAATTGTCCTAATTCTTCATTGTCTTCAACGATTAATATATCCATAAATAGTTTCCACTTCGTAAAAAACAGGTTTGTCAACGACACCTTCAGTACCTGTAAAAGCTATCTGAACACTACTGTTATGATAATCTATAATAATCATCTGTGTCAAATTGTCCCTGTGTACATTCTGGACTGTCGGAGTGCCGTATAAATCGGTTTCAACAACCTCTTGGGTCATCATATCCTTTAATCCTTTTGCATCAATCAAAGTGCTATCTTTGACCCATTTATTGTATTTGGCAAATCTTATGGAATTAAACCTGTTGGAACGCCCGGACATCAAATCAAAATTCCCTTTGGTAACAAATGAATTGACTATGCAAAGGCTGTCGGGGCTCTCCCACTTTAATTCATCCATAAGTTCTGTATCCGCATCCCTCAAAACCGAAAAGGCCTTGCCTGCTTCCACAGCCTGAGTGCAGGCATCTTCTGCACAAAAAGCATCTTTGCTGTCAGTAATCATAACATTATGGCTGATTGTGAAAGTCGATGAATTAGCAACCATATAATCACCGGCTTCTTTGGCAGTGTCATATTCCTCCAAAGCATGTCTTATGGCGAAACTGTAACATGTTTTTCCCTCATAGTCGAAAACCTGATCCGTATACATATCGAGCATGGCAGCGAATACTCCGTCATCGTTTATGCCGGATATTACATCAAAGAGTCCTAAAAATCCAAAACTGGTAATGGACTTATCTCCGTTTTTGATATTCAAAACAGCATGAATTCTGCACATTGAATAATCGCTTCCAAGCCTCCATTCAAGACATCTGACGGCAAGCATATCACCTGTCTTTGTTTTTTCTCCCCACAAAGATAATCCCGAGCACGCGGTATCTCTTAAAGCATCCGGTACCATCTGTGCGAGCATAAGTTCTTCGGTACTTAAAATACCATCCGGATATATACCCGTTTCTTTGGTTCCAAGACCGATGGCAAGTCCTTTAATCTCCTCCTTGTAATGATTATCGAGCGAATCAAAAAGGCCCTGCATTCTTTCTTCCACGGGAGTATAATCATCTTTGTTTATATTAGGAAATGCTCCGTGGATATTTTCAAAAAGATACGGTTCAAGCATCGAACCGAATTCGGGAAAAATTATATTAATGGCTTCACCGTATGCTTTTCCCGCTTCAAAAGGTGTTGCTTTTTCTTCATCAAGAGTTACATCAAAAAATGCTTCAGTTACCTTAATGCTGCAGATTCCATCAGGTGTTACGATTTCGCCAAGTACTTCGGCCTTTTCTCCTTCTTCGCTATACTCTTTAACTTCTTTGGTATCAAAATTGTCTATCGGAGTTATGACTTCACTTTTCCCTGTCTTTACACTCTCGACGGGATTGTAACAGCCGACAATCATGCTTGTTAAAAGAAATGAAGCCAAAACACTCGCTGTAAGTTTCTTTTTGTAGTTCATAATTATCCTCTTTTCTTACCATCCCATCTCATCAAGCCAGTTCTTTAATTTTCTTTCTCTTGAAGCCGACTCGTTTTCATCTTTTTGTTTACCGAGGTTCAGTTCGCCTTTTATATTACCGTCAACAAGATAAACTACCCTGTCGGAGCTTGCCGCAACTTTTTCGCTGTGCGTAACCATAAGAATCGTAGTGCCTTTCTGATTGGCTTTTCTTAACTCATTCATAACCTCTTTTGATGCTTTGGAATTAAGCGCTCCCGTGGGTTCATCTGCGAAAAGGATTTTCGGTGAATTAATCAATGCTCTGCAAAGACAGGCTCTTTGAAGCTGGCCGCCGGAGACCTCGCAGATTTCATTGGTTGCTATTTCATCTATCCCGAGATTATGCATTAGTTTTCTTGCACGTTCGTTAACTTCGTTTTTGCTCTGTGTCTTTGCCTGATAACCGGGAAGAATTATATTATCCATAATGCAAAGTTTCTTTAACATATACATCTGTTGAAAAACGAATCCCATCTTATGAAGTCTTAAATTCGTCAATTGCTTGTGATTCATCTGCGACATGTCCTCACCGTCAAATATTACTTTTCCGGACGTCATTTTATCCATCCCGCTTAATGTATAAAGAAGAGTTGATTTACCTGAGCCCGAAGGACCCATAATGGCGGTAAACTCTCCCTCTTCGAGTTTAAAATCTACATTTTGCAATACATTATTGCTGAATTTATCCACTATGTATGTTTTGCATAATTCTTTTGATTCCAAAACCGTTTTGCTCATTTTTAGCCTCCATTTTAATTATCACGAATTTTCCAAAGTTCAATCTTATTAACATTTGATAAAGATAAATAAAGCACAGTGCTGATTCCAAAAATAATTAATAAAGGAATTGCGATATAGTATCTTAATATATCTCTGTTCGGGCAGTATTTCATAATGTTTGAGAAGAAATAAAACATGATTCTTAAGAAAACATATAAACCCGTATTGAGTAATATTATCGCGATGATTGATGATATTGCCGTGATCAGAATACTTCTTATCACCTGCCACGCCTTAATGTTCTTATTATCAAATCCGCTGCATTTAAGAAGCGCTATATCCGGTGTTTCATCAATGATATTTACCGACTGATAAAGAACCGTTACCATGATCATCATAAATATGATTAACGGAACCAGAACGCTTAAAACAAATTTATAAATATCACCCATTTCATGCAGCTGATAATCCACTTCTTCCTCTTGGGATCTGATGGTTGTATTGCCATACATTTCACGAAGTTTCTTAATATATTTATCATGTTCTTTTTTGGGTGCATCTATCTGACCGCCCAAATCCATGGTTCTTTCTCTGGCAGCGCCTTCGAATGCATCTGAGGTTATTATTATTAGTTCTGCTGTTGCGGCATCATAAGTTCCCGTCACTAAAAAATCTTCGTTGGTTAAATAGTACGTAATACCGTCATCATTGTATTTAAAATATTCAACGTTTATCTTGTCACCGATTTTAATGCCGTTAATATGAGCATGATATGCGTCCAAAATAACTTCGTTTTTAAGCTTCGGATAAACACCTTCATACAAATCTATGGTCTCGGGGCTTCTGTTAAATTGCAAATATGAGACGATTTTTTTATCCTTATATGATGCAATGATATTTTCGCAATAATTATAGTAATTAATATGTGCCGGAATCCCTGCATCCTTTATTTCCTTATTCAAAATATCAAATGCACCTTTAATGCTTCCGCCTCTTTGCGCATACTCATCAAGCAATTCATCCGAAAGATTTAAATTAAAGTCAAACTCAGGATAATTCCATACTTTTTCAATCCAATATGCCGTATTGGATGTGTTTTCTATTTCAAGCACCATTAAGATCATTGTAAATCCCATGGTATAAGCCAGTATCAGAAATGAATAACGTTTTACTCGATTGGTTAAATCCGTAACAGCAAGATAAAAAGGAATATTTATATTTTTGATTTTGTGCAAAAACAGACCCGGTATCTTTTTGAATCTTTCTCCTCTGTTTTCACCCGCTATGACATCCATGATGCTTATCTTTTTCATTCTTCGAAGCGAAACGCTTACAAAAATCAAAATAATTAAAAACTCCATTAACGAAGAAATCAAAGCAGTGATTACCGTAGGGAAGAAAGACGGCTTAAGCTGACCATGTAAAAGATATTTAATGGTTAAGCCGGATACATGTATGCCTCCAAAGAATCCTGTTATTGTGGCAACAACGGATATAAAAAGATATTTTGCCGCAAAAAGCCAGTTAAAAGAAGCGGACTCTACTCCAAGTGCTTTTAACATTCCAAGTTCTTTTTCCTCATTCTTTATTGCGGTTTTTATTGTGAAAGAAATCGTCATAAATACCATCACGATTAAAAAGAATGCGACAACAATAAACATTACATTTAAAACCACGGATGACAGACTCGCTACATTATATCCGTTCATTGTATATGAATTTAAAATATCTCCAAACTCATCTTCATTTTCCGCGAAATCATTAACTATTTTTGTCTGATCCATATGAGTATTGCCGGGCTTAAGTTTAATCATATAAACATCCGATATGACCGGGCTGTCTTCTTTTAATACCTTAAAATCTTCAGAATTAAAAAACATTCTGTGCCAGCCGTTCAATCCCGGATCTTTTGTTATTGCAGCAATTTCGAATTCATATATATTTCCAAGCTGCGTTGTTATTCTGACTTTATCTCCGATACCAAGTTTCGTAAGAACTTGCACATACTCAGAAATTGCTATCATGCCGTAGCCGAGTTCTATTTCTTCACCGTCTAAATCTGTTACAAGATTATGCTTATTTGAAAGGTCAAAAGCATAAGATTGGATGTTGATTATATTTGCTGCCGTATCCTCTTTAAATCCGACATAATCTATCGCATTCGAATCAAAGACGATTGTTTCTGCTAATTCAACTTCCTCAACCTTTTCGTTTTTAAGAAGACTTTCCGTAATCGCTTCCTGTCTCTTTGAAGTATTCTTTAAATCTCTGTCAGAGACAATGGTCACTTCCGTTGCATTAACTTTATTATTCGTCTGCTTTAAACCAAATGTGTTTGATAAAAGCACTATTGCCGAACATACCGTAAGAATTGATGCAAAGCACATAAACAAAAGAAGAATAATATTCAATGCCTTCTTTTCCGTTATGTCTTTTTTCAGCATCCTGAAAAACATCTGAATCTCCTCCTTTAACTTCTATGTTTACCATTCTACAAATTCAATTCTTAAAAAATCTTTAAGAAATAAAAAAAGAGCTCAGATTTTATTGAGCTCGATCTTTTTTGTTTGGAGCAGCTTTAACCAACGCTCTGAATTCTGGGGAACTCATAAAATGAGCAACCGCATAGAGTTTGTCAAAAGAATCCTTGGAATCAAGAAGATCTTCATAAAGCATATCAATTACTCTCGAATCCTTATGCTTAAATTGTTCAAACTCCGCAAGACATACGTAATAATAGAAATTTCGAATGTTCTTCAAATTGCGCATCCAATGGAACACAGGACAGATTTGTATGAATATCATTACAAGCATTCGAAATCTGAATATGCGTTCCAGACGTATTTTCTTTAATTGCCGTTCAGTATAATTCTTTTTGTTTTTTCTCACTGCAATCACCTTCTTTCGAGGCGCTTTCACTTTTGGGTTTCCAATCTTTTCCTACACTATATTAGGCACGATACCGTGTTTGATGTGATACCTGTAAAAAAGGTTTACTCCGAGGTAAAAAACTGCATTGTAGGGTCTTTTTATAATGCAGTCGGTAAATATGGTTCTTTTTAAAATGCACTTTATCGAATATACATCATTGTAAAGATCCCAATATGCCTTGGTCAGTTCTTCGGGCGTCATGTTTTTGGGAACATGAACTGCTTCGCATGCATTGTAGGAATACATGTCCGTATTGTATATTCTGTCCTGTTCCTTCATTTCATCGTAGTACTGAGTACCGGGAATCGGTGTCAGAATATAAAATCTCGGAACGGCAATTTTGTTGTCCTCTATGAATTTGGCGGTAGCCTTGATGGATTCAAGCGTATCCCCTTCAGCCCCCACTACCATTTCCGTGGAAATATCTATTCCGTGTTTTCTGATGATTTTTAACTGCTTTGAATATTCATCAGGATGAGCCCAAGCTTTCTGCATGCCTATAAGACTTTCTCTGCTGATGCTCTCAAGTCCGAAACTTAATGCATAGCATCCGCTCTTTGAAACTGCAGTCAGAAGCTCTTCGTCTTTGGCAATATCTATTGAGCACTGCGTCATCCAGTGCATCTTTAATTTTGCAATCTCTTTACAAAGATCCAGTGCATAATTCCTGTCTGAAAAAAGATTGTCATCAAGCAGAAGAAACTGTTTGAAGCCAAGCTCTTTTATGCGCTTGATGTCTCTTATTACATCGGGTATGCTTCTTCTTAAATACTGCCCGTGATAAAGGCAGTAAATTGAGCAGAAACTGCAGGTCTTGGTGCATCCTCTTCCTGCCTGAACGGGAAGAAAATTGCCGATTCTTTTATTTAATACAAGTTCGTATTTGGGAAGCGGTGTCTCAAGTTTGGTAAGCTTCTTTTTGTAATAATCCTTAAGCGTACCGTTCAAATAATCGTTAATCATCTCGCCCCAGGTTTCCTCGGAGTCGCCTATCATTACGGCATCGCAGTATTTTTTTGCTTCTTCGGGCATTAAGGACACCATGTATCCGCCCAAAATAACGGTCTTTCCGAGTTCCTTGAACTTCTTTGCGATATCGATGGTACGCATTACGGCATGCCCCATGCTGCTGATACCGATAAGCTCGGCATCCGTGTCAAAAGGAACATCCTCAATCGTCTCATAGCAGAGTTCCACTTCAAAATCATCGGGTGTAAGTGCCGCAAGCAAAGGAAGTGCAAGACCGACAAAATATAATCTTTTCTTTTTTACCAATTTCCCGTACTGATCGTAGGGAGTGGGCTGAATTAACAAAAGTTTCTTTTTCATAGTTTTAAAGTACAATCAATCTTTTAAGTTTCATAAGCAAAGCGCGAATTATAAAAAACATTCCCTTGAAATATTCATTATCCGCATAAAGCGGGCATTTTCGGTTTTTAAAAGCAAGCCCCATGGAGAGTTTGTAATACTCAAAAGTAAAGCGTGCAACACTCATGTGCTCGGGCTTTAAAAGACAGTGAAACAAATCCTGCTTTGTAACGTCTTTGGTAAGAAGTTTATCCTCATAATCCTTATACATCGCAGAGCCCTGCATCGGAGTAAATACGGAAACCGTCGGAATAATATCCCTTGATGCAATCCATTTGTAGAGTTTCTTAAAATCATCTTTGGTCATCGCCTGATGTACGATAAACAAACCGGCGCAAAAGATATGATTTTCAGAAAGAATACGGATGCACTCTTCGTTCTCATGTAAAGACACATGCTTGTTGTACGAATCAAGCTCCTCGTCGTTTGTGGCTTCAAGTCCGACCATAACAAGCGAGAGTCCAATCTCGGCAAGTTCTTTTATGATATCTTCATTGTTGGCAATAAAATCGGCACGTCCGTAAATAAGATATTTTTTATGTATGTCTTTTTCTTTTACAAGCCTTATGAATTCTTTTAAATACTCTCTGCTTACAAGGAAATTATCGTCGGTAATATGAACTGCAGGAACATCCAAAGATGCTATTTCATCGACAAGTTTATCGACGCTTCTGCACGCATATCTTCCGCCGTTACGGTTTGTGCAGAAACAGAAATTGCAGTTTCTTTGACAGCTGTAAGAATTCTTTACAAGAGCCAGGGGCTTAAAGCAAAGATATCTGAATCGAAATTTGTTTTTGTAAAAATGTGTTCTGTCGGGAACGGGCAGATCTTCCGGTGTCTCGAAAATCTTGGGATTGCTTACCCATTCGCCGTTTTTCTTATAGCAGATACCGGGAATCTCTTCTATATCCGCATCATCTTTTTTCTCTATATCCTTAACCAGCCTGCACATGTTTTCAAGGCCCGAAAGAAGATAAAGGTAATCCGCTTTGGAATCATAAAAATTCTTGTAATTTATTTCCACATGCGAACCGCCCAAAATAACACGGGTATCCGGTTTGTATCTTTTAATTGCCTCGCAAAGCTTTTTAACACGCTTTTCCTGAGTAATATAACCCGTGATACAGACCACATCCGGTTTTTCTTTTTTCAGTTTCTTTTTTAGGGATATCGCTTCATACCTTCTGTCATATATTACCGCTTCATGGCCATCTCTTGTGAAAACCGTGTAAAGGTATTCCATTTCAAGAGGTTCATGATCGACAAGGTATGTAAAACTGAATATCCCGACCGTTTCCGGTTTGATAAGGAGTATTTTCATTTGTTTTTATATTTTTTGTTAAACATATGTGTTACACCGGCCCAATATATGCGCGGATAATTTACATAGTAAAGGAAATGGAACTCAAGTTTAAACAAAAGCATGGGCATCTTCGAAGGCTTCATCAAAACGCTCGTACCGCCCGTTCTTCTGTATTTGTAATGATACAGTCTGTCTTTGTTTTCCTCGTACACAGGCGTACCCTTAAAAGGAATGAGAATACTGAAAAGTACCCAAATAAGTTTTTCCTTTTTGATAAATTTGTTGATATTCATAAAATCCTTGTGCGTGAAATCGTAGTTAATTACGAAAAGACCTACACATACCATTTCGTAATCGCGAAGGATTTTAACAGCGCGCATATTCAGTTCGACGCTCGAATTCTTGTTGTATTTCTCAAGTGTTGTATCTTCTACCGCCTCAAGACCGACAAGCATGTCACGAAAGCCCGCTTTGTAGATAATCGGGAAAATATCTTCGCATCTGCAGATGCTGTCCGCCCTTGCAAAAATCATAAAAGTCTTTTTTAAATCAAGTTCGATTAACTTTTCGCAAATGGCCAGAACTCTGTCCTTGTTTACAAGAAAATCATCGTCGATAATGAAGATTTTGTCATTGTCTATGGATATAATTTCATTGATTACATCCTCTACCGCTCTTTCCCTGTAAGTACAGCTGTTAAACTGTCTGGATATACAGAACTTACAGTTCTGCGGACAGGAAAATGCAGTCTTCATCATTGAAAAGCAGCCCTTTGCAAGCACACGGAATTTAGGTCTGTTCTCGTAAAAGAAGCTTCTGTCGGGAAGGAGGCCGTAATCGCTTATCGGCTCGCCCTTCTTGTTTAAAAACCACTCTCCGTTAATCTTTCCGGCAAACCCCGAACAGGTTTTTAATGTATCGTCATCAAAATCATTTCTGAGGGCCAGTCTGAAAGAATCCAGGCCGTTGTCAAAAGAAACATAGTCCACATCATCAATCATAAAATCTTCGAAATTAACGACGACTTCGGGACCGCCGACCATAATCTTAACATTCGGTCTTGCTTTTTTTAATTTGTGAATGAGTTTAAGTACATACCATGCAGTATTTGACATTATCGAAAATCCGACAATCGTAATACCGTTTTCGTCTACTTTTTTAAGGAGCTGCCTGAAACGTCCGAAAGCGCTTTCAATACTTTCATCGTGTATAAGACCTTCTTTTCCCTCTGCCTTAACCGCAGCCATGAGATATTCGAGTCCCAGCGGCTCAAGGCTTGCGACTCTTTTATCATAATGTACTCTTACGAACATGTATTTTTGAGACATTAAAACCATCCTTTTCTTTTCGTATCGTACGAAGTGCCAAACAATGTTCGAACCATAATCTTGGGATATGTAAGAACATGTATCCAGTAGTACCTTAACATATATTCAAATGAAGACATGTTGGTGGGTTTGAGTGTTATATGCGTACCGTCCAGTCTCCAGGATTTAAAGTTAATAACTTTATCCTGATATTCAGCATAAGCATCGGTACCCTTGTAGGGTGTAAATATGCCGAATACAACCCACAAAAGATTGTTATCTTTGATAAACTTCATAAGCTTTCTGTAATCATCTCTGGTTGCCGTATAATTGATAACAAAAAGTCCGTTGCAGACTATTCCCGCATCATGAAGATTCTTAATAGCCATTTCATTATCGTTCTTTGATGTCATCTTGTTATATTCGTCAAGAGTCTCATCGCTTATGGCTTCAAGACCGACCAGAATATCCCTGAAACCGGCTTTGTACGCAAGCGGCAGAATATCAGGATTGGCCGCAATAAAATCAGCTCTCGCATACGCCATAAAAGTCTTCTTGATACCGCGTCTTATTATTTCATTGCAAAAAGCCTCGACTCTCTCTTTGTCAAAGAAAAATGTATCATCAACAAACCAGATTTTATCGTGTTTGATTTCTTCAACTTCTTCTATTACCTCAGTTAAATCTCGCTCGGTATAAACACCGCTGTTCATCTTGGTACAGTAACAGAAGGAACATGCAAAAGGGCAGGAAAAAGAAGCTTTGCTTAAAGCATATTTTCCTTTCATGAAAATATAGTTTTTCTTAAGGCCTTTATAAAAAGTGGTTCTGTCGGGTTTATTGATAAAGCCGCATACAGGCTCTCCTTTTTCTTTAATAACCCACTCTCCGTCTTTTTTAAACGCAATACCCGTCAACTCATCAAGTGCCTTTGGACTTAAATCGCTCTCCCACATTTTCTTTTGTGTGGAAAGACCGTTATCGTAATAAACATAATCCACGTCATCCACGCAAAATTCCTTATAATTCATCTCAGCTTCGGGACCGCCAACCTGAATTTTAATTCCGGGGAATTTTTTCTTAAGCTGTTTTGCTCTTTTGTTAATATAATCCACCGTATTGGCATTGGCGTTCAAACCTATGTAATTGTAATTGCCCTTTTCGATGATACGGCACATTCTTGCAAAACGAAAAGTCCACGGATGTTGAAATTCATCATGTATATCGCATTTAATTCCCATATCATGAGCAAGACCTGCAACATATTCAAGTCCTAAAGGTTCAAGATGTGCAACAATCGATGTATATTTGGGACGTATCAGCAAAATCCTTAATTCTTCCTGCATTTTTCACCCTCGATTAATTTTTTCCAATACTGGTTGTTAACTGCAACTGCGCCAATGCTTAATTTGAGTGTATCGTGAAGTCCGTATTTTTTTACCATATACCATCCGCTGACGGGATTGGCGGTAATTTTATAATACAAAACCATTGTGTACCAATAATATTTTCTGACTGATATATTGTCGGGACGAACTACCAGATGGGCCAGATCCCACTTCTCGTATTCATCCTCTCTTACGATAAATCTCGGTTTGTATTTTTCATAAATATCAGTTCCGCGAAGAGGCGTCAGTGGCTGAAGATTTACAAACACAAGGCCGAGTTTTTTAATCCATTTGTAGAGTGCGTTGAAATCTTCCTTTGTCCAGTCGAGTCCGAGGATAAAAGTGCCGTAACATTCGACATCGTATTTCTTTAAAATACCAACCGCCTTTTCATTAATAGCCACATTTGTTCTTTTGTTGTAATCGTCAAGCTGCCTCGAATCACAGGATTCAAGTCCGACAATAACCGCACGAAGTCCGACCTCTTTGAAACGCTTTATGACATCTTCGTTTGAAGCGACATAATCCGCACGTCCGTAAATCAGATATTTCTTGTTAATGCCTCTTTGTTCCAAAAGATCGCAGAACTTAAGAATTCTTTCCCTTCCGACAAGAAAATCGTCATCTACGATATAAATCTCAGTCTCGGGAATCTGTTCAAGTTCATTTACGATATCTTCGAGATCTCTCGCAAAATACTGGTCATCCATTATCTGACGACAGAAGCAGAATTTGCAGTTGTAAGGACATCCGAACGAAGTCTTGATAAGAGTACAGTTTCTGTGAAACATGTAATAATATTTCGAACGGTATTTATCAACTTTGTTTCTGTCGGGATAAAGATAATTAAAGGTTGTATCTTTCTTCGGTGGTTTCTTTCCGGGTACGTAAATACACTCTATTTCATCATCGTTAACGACTATTTCGGATGTTTTGTTTTCTGCATTTTCCGAATCCTGATTTTTCTTTTCGGATTTATCAAGTTTGTTTAAAATATCAATAAAAGTCCTAATCCCGTTCGCCCTGATAATATAGTCAACATAAGGGGATACAAAATCCTCGGGATTAACCTCGGCATGTACTCCTCCGATGATTGTCGTAATGTTTTCGTTAACTTCCTTGGCCTCTTTTGCATATCTTTTCATAATGTTGACATGCGAAATATACCCTGTAATTCCTACAACATCGGGGTTGTAAAGTTTTACAAAGTACGCCACGTTTTTCTTTTCGATTATCATGTCGACGATCGTACATGTATGTCCCAGCGCTTCGATATTCGCCGAGATATACTCGAGTTCCAGCGGCTCGCAAATCATTACGTTCTGGAGTCCTATTGTCTCTTTATCAGGTCGCGGTCTAAAAAGAAGTACGTTCACTTTTACTCCTTAAATACATGGAATTCGGGAAAATCATATTTATATTCGAGCATATGTTTTCCGACCATGGCAAAAAGATTTAAAAAAGGATCGGAATGGTGCGCATAAAAATATTTCTTCTTTAGGATTGCTCCGAATTTAAGTTTTGTCTTTTCGGAAGTCTGTCCGAAATCAATGACTCTTAAATTCTTTTCAAGCGCATATTCCACTATCTTTAACAACATGTAAAAATATAAATCGGCATTGTCTTTATCGGGAGTATAGTCCATACCGCAAAGCATAAAGACAAGTTCACTGCCGTTTTCTTTTAAAAGCACAAATCCGACGGGTTTTTTATCTCTTAAAAAAATAATTTTCTCTCCGTCGGTCTTATCAAAAAACTCTTTGTTCAAGCATTCAAGTTTATATTCTGATTTATCGTAAGTCTGAAGATACAAAGGATGTATATCCACCGAATCATCGCTTATTCGTAATATTTCAATATCGCTGCAATTCTTTACTGCGATATTGATTCTTCTTCTGTACGGACTCCTTAAAGCATCCATATATGTCTTTATGTCATTAATACCTTCAGGAATTTTAAGTTCGCAACTTGGAAGCGTTTCACCGAAACTCATTCCTTTTATGTCCGTTTTTTCGTCAAGGTTAAGTACAAGCTTGCAGCCTTTAATGGTCTTTATGTATGTAAGCATCCATTTTACATTGTTCGTAATAAAGCCGCTGTTACTTAAAGAACATGGAAAAGCAACAGTCTGAATATTCATAAACCACTCGGCTTTCCCGTATGTAAAAAGATTCATTCTGTTTTCATAGACCGTAAAAAAAGCGTAATTAGAATCATCCTCTATGTAGTAGAACTTTTGCTTCAAAGGATTGGCGGTCTTTAAAAGAGTAAGCATTGAAAGAGTAAAAGGAAACGGCAAATCATTGTCCTTGTCAAACAAAGCCCCGGCAAATCTTGCGTTTTTCATTTGTTCAAAAATCTCAGCCGGATTTTCGTTTATATATTCTTTGAATGATTCATCAAATCTCTTTTTCATAAACTACATATTCTTTGTAAAGTTCATCGCAAAACGCTCTGCAAAAACTGTTTGAGTCCTCATTGTCGGCAAGTATCCATGATGATTCAACCTGACTTACTCCATAATTCGAAAGAATCGAATAAACATGCGCAATCAGAGCAAAAGGAAGCCCCACTCCCCTGAACTCATCGAGTACTCCGTATTCCATAACCTTGGCGGTTTTAATCTTTTTATTCTCGAAAATATTTTTGAAGTAATGCTTTGCGCCGAAAGCTTCTCCGGGTTTTGCAAGCTCATTGTAATCGGGATACCAAAGAATAAACCCTGCAGGCTTGCCGTCCTTAAAAGCAAAAATCAAAGAATCCTCTTTCATGAAAAGAAAGAGTTCTTTAAGCATTTCCTCATCATCTTTGTAATCTCTGACATAATAATATTTGTGATCCGTAAAACACTGATTGTTTAAATCCGTATACATCTTCGAATATTCTTCGAAATGCTTTTTGTCGAATTTCTTAAATTCATATTCACGGTTAAGTTTTTCGAGTATCTTTTCGTAACGCATAAGTCTTCCGTCCAGAGAATGCGTGAAATATGAATTAAGCTTTATTTCTTCACAATCCAGGGCGCGGAAATAATCGTTGTAAAAAGAAGGATTGCCCGGCGATGAAAAAGAATTGGCTTTGTCAAAATGCGAATCAAGCAAACCCAGGCCGTAATTAACATGTCCGTAAAGACCTATAACCATTCTTTTGCATCCCTTGTTTCTGCCGATTTTTACGGCTTCCTCAACAAGAAGATTAACGGCTTCTTTAACACCCTCAAGTGCTTCAAAAAAGCAAAGCTGAACGTATTCGGGAAGATTGTCTGCAACAGCAACTATCCCCTCGCAAAGAATCGATTCATTGTCATCGACAACAATTACCGGAACAATAAATACACTTTTCGTGAAATGAAGTTTCTCCGAAAAGATTTCCTTAAGCATAAAATAGTTATTGTCTATATAGAGGTTTTTTTCACGGTATATTTTTGTTCTGAACGCCAGAAACTTCTTCTTGTCGTTTCCGTTATCGCAAATGTGGATTTTCATGCTTTTACTTTAAGCGATTCAAGATAATCGCTTATATCCTTTACCGTCTCAGTGCCTCTGTAAGCACTTTCATCTATTTCAAGACCGAATCTTTCTTCTGCAATAAAAGCCAGCTCCATCAGGTCAAATGAATTAAGCCCCAGATCTTTTTTGAAATTCGATTCGGGTTTCACATCTTCAATTCCGTAATTTTCTTTTAAAATCTTAACAATCTCTTCGAACATATACATTCTTTTCTCACTTATATTTTTAACCGGCATACTCGCTTCTTATAATCTTCTTTGAACTGTTCTTCTTAAGTTCTTCGCTGCTTACTTCAAAATCGGTTATCTGCATGTATGACGGCAAATCTTTATTGATGAGTGCAATATCGTCTTTCAGGAATTCCTCTTTTTCAGGCTCATGAAGGACTATTATTGCATAAAGGACATTGCTTCTTTCATTAACTTTCCTTGAAACAACAATGCTTTCTTTTACGTACGGAATTGAATTGATTTTACTCTCCAAAAGTTCAGGCGGAACATTTTTTCCGTTTTCGAGAATAATCAGGTTTTTCTTTCTTCCTGTGACAAAGATTACCTTTCCGTCCGTACGGCCGATGTCTCCTGTAGCAAGATATCCGTCCCTCATTACGGCTTTGGTCGCTTCTTCATTATTGTA
>DFEM01000150.1 GCA_002369155.1 Lachnospiraceae bacterium UBA3802
ATATCCTTCATGCCCGTAACGGGCTTTTTTGTTAAACTCATATGTATGTCCTCTTTAATTATATTTCAGTCATCTGTGAATAGGGGTTATACTGTCTTTCGTGTTCAATGGTGGTGAAATCGTTATGACCCGGATATACCTTGGTCTCGGGAGGAAGTTTTAAGAGTCTCTCCACGGAACGCACCTCATCGCTCATTGAACCGTTCGGAAAATCCGTTCTTCCTATATTCTCAAAAAACAATGTATCGCCGCTGAAGAGCAGATGATCGTCTTCAAAATAAAAGCATGTACTTCCCGGTGTATGTCCCGGTGTAATAAATACTTTGCATTTCATGTCTCCGATTGAAATCTCATCGCCTTCAAGCAGTTCATGATCAAGTTTGATACTTATTCCTTTATGTACATATTCCGTCGAAAGATTTTTTTCGGGATCAAGAAAAGCTTCCGCATCAATGGCACTTCCGTAAATGGGTGCATCGCTTAACTTCTTAACTCCCTCTACTCCGACGATATGATCAAAATGCGCATGTGTCAAAAAGATGGCTTTAATCGTAAGTCCTTTTTCTCTTAACTTTGTAACAAGCATCTCGCCGTCTCTTGCAGGGTCAATAAGAATACAATCGTACTCGCCTTCCCTGTGCAAAAAATAAGTATTGTTTCCAAGCATGCCAAGTGTAAGGCAGCCGACTTTAATTTCTGACATTTATTGATAATCCTTATTTTGTTCTTTCTACTTCAATAACTCCGTCAATTCCCGAAAGTTTCGCACAGAGTCTGTCGAGTTCTTCCTTGCTTCTTATTCTGAATGAAAGGCGCATGGTGGCTACACCCTTCTTTGAGACATTTGTGTGAAGCATGTTAATCATCGTATCAGCTTCGGTAAATATCTTTGTTACATCATAAAGAAGTCCTGTTCTCTCGTTTGCAAATATCGTAATCTCGGCAAGATAATTGTCGAGTATACCGTCAAGCGCTTCTTCCTGCCAGTCGGCAACAATGATTCGCTGTCTGTCTTCTTCGGAAAGCACTTCGGGGCTCATATTGATACAGTCCACTCTGTGGATGGTAACGCCCCTGCCTCTTGTGATAAAGCCTATGATGTTATCGCCGGGTATGGGATTGCAGCATTTGCCGAATCGCACTTCCACATCATTGGTACCGTTAACGATAATACCGTTTCTCTGGCCGGGCTTGTTGGACTTGGCAGCGTTGTTTCTTATCGATTCAATGACTTCCTCGTTTGTATAAACCTTCGGATGATCCTTTTCGTACATTGCAATTATTCTGTTGATTGCCTGGCCTTCTTTTATGCCGCCGTGACCGATGGCCGCAAGAAGAGCATCCCAATCCTTAAAGGAATAATTGTCAAGAAGCTTTCTCTTGTATTCTTCGGTAAGAACCTCGGAAAGGTCGATGTTGTTTTGCTTGCAGTAATCCTGAACCTTTTCGCGTCCTTTAATAATATTCTCGTCTTTTTGCTGTCTCTTGAACCACTGATTGATCTTGTTCTTCGCCTGAGTTGAGCGGACTTTTTTAAGCCAGTCACGACTTGGTCCGTTGGAATTGTTGTTCGTGATAATCTCAACGATATCGCCGTTTTTGAGCGTATAATCATTGCCGACATGAACATTGTTGACCATGGCTCCGACCATCTTGTTGCCGACATCGGTATGGATTGCATATGCAAAATCAATCGGTGTCGAGCCGCTCGGAAGTTCAATGGTACGTCCTTTGGGCGATGAACAGTAAATATTCTCGGAGAAAATATCAAGGTCATCATGAATCAAAGATAAGAATTTCTCGTTATCTTCCTCTTCAAGACATTCCGTAAGGCTTCTAAGCCAGTCGCTCTTTTCAACCTCTTTTGCAGATACTTTCTTGCCGTCGGATTCTTCCTTGTATTTCCAGTGGGAAGCGATACCGTATTCAGCTTCCTTATGCATCTCTCTGGTTCTTATCTGAATCTCGAAAGGTGCCTTTGCATCCGTGGTATCAAATACTGTGGTATGTATGGATTTATATCCGTTCTCCTTGGGGTTTGCCACATAATCCTTAAAACGATTGTTCATCGGCTTAAAGTTCTTGTGTACATAACCGAGTACCGTATATAAATCTTCTTCATCTTCAACGATAATTCTTACCGCGAAGAGATCGTAAATCTGATCGAGCGTCTTGCCCTGATTCTTCATCTTTCTGTAAATACTGAAAAGATGCTTTACTCTTCCGTCGACTCTCGCATGAATATCCGCATCGTCCATGATTCTTTTAACTTTCATAACGATGTTTGCGATATAATCCTCACGCTCTTCTTTGGTGAAGACCATCTGATTGACGAGATTGTCGTAAGCTTCGGGTTCAAGATATTTAAAAGACAAATCCTCGAGTTCGACTTTGATTTTACCGATACCGAGTCTTTGTGCGAACGGAGCATAAATCTCCATTGTCTCTTTGGCCTTCTCGTACTGTTTGTGCGGAGGCATATGTTCAAGAGTTCTCATGTTATGAAGCCTGTCCGCGAGTTTAATGATGATAACACGGATATCCTGTGCCATAACAAGGAACATATTTCTTAAATTGACAGCCTGTTCTTCTTCCTTTGAAGAATAATTAAAGTCCTTGGTGACCTTGGTAACACCGGCTACAAGTTTGGCTACCTCGGCTCCGAATTTGGCTTCAATGTCCTCAGTTGTAAGGACTGTGTCTTCCACAACATCATGAAGCAATCCCGCGATAATGGTTTCCTTATCCATCTGAAGATCGGCAAGGATGATAGCCACATAAAGAGGGTGAATGATATACGGCTCACCGTTCTTTCTTCTCTGGTCCTCATGTGCGGAATAAGCAAGCTCGTAAGCTGCCTTTATCGATGAAAAATCTTCCGAAGGGTGATAATCTCGGATTCTCTTTATGAGATCCTGATAAAGTACGGCAGGCTCTATATTGGCGCCGATATCTTCTATGCGACCGTAGTCGATAATAAAATCGTTTTGAACCAAATCTTCTTTGTTGACTGCCATATTTCTCCCTCCTTTCCGATTATGAAAAGCCTTTTTTAGTGCGTTTTTTGTCTTTGAAAAATTTACATAATATTATAAAACAATTTTCGTCAAAATGCCACAAGAAAATCCGGTTTCTATTTACCGTCCCTGTAAGCTGAGAGAAGTTCTTCAAGATCCGATACTTCTTCCATGAGTCTCTTACCGTTGTCGGTATCTCGTACATACATTCTCTCATCAAAGTCCATAACCTTTAAAGTATCCGAAAGAATGTCCGTCTCACCTGCTATGGCTTTGGCCTTGGATTCGAATTTCTCGTGCTGTACGAGCCACATTCCGTGCGAATCGATTGCAAGAGTATATCCCGACATACCTGTTTTCTCATGATAAGCCTTTGAAAAACCGCCGTCTATCATAAGGACTTTTCCGCCTGCTTTAATCGGTGTCTGACCGTTCTTAATCTCTACGGGCACGTGACCGTTAATAATGTGCGAATATTTTCCGGTAGCACCGAATTCTTTTAAGATGGCATCCGCAACTTCGGCGCTTTCCTCAATATATGAATAGTACGGATCCTTTATCTCTTTGTGAGTGGATTTGTCTTCAACAAAGAGTCTTTCGAATGTAGTCATTTTGTTTCTGCCGTAAAGGGGCGATTTGGGGCCGCACCATAAGTACCAGAGGATATCTCCGCCCTTCACCCTGTCAGCCGAGCCAATCGGCGAATAATATGCTTTTCTTGCATATTCTTCAAGAAGTTCGTAGAGGCTCTTTCCGTATGTGTCTTTATTGCAGATCTTCGAATGTGCGAAACTTCCGTCTTCATTTAAAAGTACGCAGCCGTGATATAAAAGATTGCCGTTGTAGACTCTGTACATGGCGCCTTTCTTATAAAGGAACTTAATATGTCTTTTTAGTCTCTCCGAATGCATGAAAGCTTTAACGAGAAGCTTGACAATCATCTCTTCTTCATCGCTTAATCTGTAAGGGTCGTTTTTATCGATGGTCGGGAAATCGCATTCAAGAAGCGGATATTTTTGGCCGTTTATTTCAACTTCCTGTTTGTCAAAATCTATCTTATGCAAAAGGAGCTGATCATCCATCTCAAAATCGGGATTTCTTTTTATGACTTCGCCTTCAAGCTTAAACTGTATTACGGTGATGGCTTTATACATCTCGCTCTCAATCTCGGAAGCATTGACGAATTCACCGCTGCTTGTTTCTTTTAATTTAAATCTCGAATTGTCGGTATTTTTGTAAGTCTCCATTGCAAAGGTTGCAAGCGGCAGAAGGTTAATGCCGTATGCATCCTCTATAATGTTTAAATTGCCGTATCTTGCAGACATTCTGATTACGTTTGCAATACATGCAGGATGCCCTGCAGCAGCGCCCATCCATACCACATCATGGTTGCCCCATACAAGGTCTACCGAATGATAGTTGCAAAGTGTATCCATGATTTTATGAGGACCCGGTCCTCTGTCATAAATATCACCGACAATATGAAGATGATCCACGACCATTCTCTGAATAAGATTGGAAATTGCAATGATGATACTGTCTGCCTCTCCCACTCTTACTATCGTATCGATGATGCTTTTGTAATATTTTTCCTTATCGCTTATTTCCTGTTTTTCTGTAATAAGTTCTTCGATTACATATCTGAATTCTTCGGGAATAGCTTTTCTTACTTTCGATCTCGTATATTTACTCGATACGCATTTGAGTACATCCACAAGATCCATTATGGTCTCTTTATACCATTCGTTTGTATTGATTCCTTCGGCCTTGATAAGTTCAAGCTTCTCCTTGGGATAATATATTAAAGTCGCAAGTCTCTTCTTGTACTCACTGCTCTTGTCTCCAAGTACTGCTTCGATTTTTCTCTTAACCGTACCCGAACCGTTCTTAAGCACGTGCTCAAACTGCTCATATTCACCGTGGACATCGGTCAAGAAATGTTCTGTTCCTTTCGGAAGCGAAAGAATCGCCTCAAGGTTAATAATTTCCGTAGCCGCCTGTTCGGGCGTGGGATACTGTTTTGCAAGAATTTTTAAATATTTTGTATTATCCATTTATCTTCTCCGTTTTCGGTAAAACTCTTAATATCATTAATCCATCTAATTATAAATCACCCGGATGCCTTAATGGGCAACCGGGTGCTGTCAACTTTTATAAAACTATCTTGCAGAAGCTCTTTTTGCCTTTCTTGACAATGAAGTCGCCTGCGGCAATTTCTTCTTTGGTGTATGCTTTCTTGATGTCTGTAATCTTCTCATCGTTTACGCTGCATCCGCCCTGCTCGATGGTTCTTCTTCCTTCCGAACGTGTGGGCGCAAGCTTTGCTGCAACAAGGATTCCGATTAAGTCAATCTGACCGTCTTTAAAGTTTTCGTCAGTCAATGTACAACTGGGCATGTTCTCAAGGTTTCCGCCGCCTGCAAATAAAGCCTTGGAGGCTTCTTTGGCCTTGTTGGCCTCTTCCTCACCGTGTACCATCTTGGTGAGTTCGTAAGCGAGGATTTCCTTTGCTTCGTTAAGCTGTGCGCCTTCCCATGAATCCATTTTGTCGATTTCCTCAAGAGGAAGGAATGTGAGCATTCTGATGCACTTAAGAACATCCGAATCCGCTACGTTTCTCCAGTACTGGAAGAATTCATAAGGAGATGTCTTCTCGGGATCAAGCCATACAGCGCCCTTTTCTGTCTTACCCATCTTCTTTCCTTCTGAGTTAAGAAGAAGCTGAATGGTCATTGCGTATGCATCTTTGCCGAGTTTTTTTCTGATGAGTTCGGTACCGCCAAGCATGTTGGACCACTGGTCGTCACCGCCGAACTGCATGTTGCATCCGTATTTCTGGAAGAGCATATAGAAATCGTAGCTCTGCATGATCATGTAGTTAAACTCAA
>DFEM01000181.1 GCA_002369155.1 Lachnospiraceae bacterium UBA3802
TTATGACCACTTCGATACCTCTCCGAATTGCATTCATTTCAAAACGCAAGTGTTATCTTATCAAATTTATAACCCAATGTCAACAGTTATAATCACAGATTATTTATAACTTTATTCCTCGGGATAAACTTCGATGGAAGCATATTTCTTTCTGAATATTGAAAAGCTTAAAGAGATGATTAAAAGAGTCGTTGCAATACTGCTCAATACTCCGAAATATCCGACCATGCTTCTGGCGGAACTGACCAACACCAAACCCATCTGTCCCGTAAAATGTGCCGCAATCCAGTTAATCAATACACTTAACAAAGATCCCAAAGGCGCCAATACCCCGATATATACAAGGCCTATGATTTCCAAAACCACATTTTCGCTCTCAGATCTTGCCGTTGCAAATAGATAAACATCCAATCCCGCTACAACAATGGAATATGCCGCAGCGCCAATTATCGTAACTGCCAAAAGAATTACGGATGTTGTCAATTCCCCCGAATTATTCCCTGACAGTAATCCCTTAGGAGTAAAATTAATCAATCCCAATACAGTTCCCACCAACTGTCCCAAAAGGAAATATAAAACCTCCGCTATTAAAGATAAAATTGCCGTCACTCTTATTGCCTTGCTCATTTTATTTCTCCATTCAATAAATTATGTCATATTTTTCATGCAGATTATTTCGTATTAAATAATTAAAAGTCTATTCCAAATCACGCGGTGTGGTTATTTTAATATTGGAATAATCTCCCTCAACAAGTTTAACCTTTTTATCCGAGAAGAGTTCGACAACCTGGGCATCATCGGTAATATTCATTGAGCATCCCTCTTCCATTTTACGGATCAAACCCGTATAGGCTTCCAGTGCGATTTTATAATCAAATGTCTGCGGGGTCTGCATTGCAAACACCCTGTTTCGATCCGGTGTTGATTCAACAAAGCCGTTTTCATCGGAAATCTTTACCGTATCCGTTGCTTTCACAGCAGTCACCACCGCTTTGTATTTGACAACCTCATCCATATTTCTTCTTATTATATCCAAAGAAACATAAGGTCTTGCCCCGTCATGAATCAATACATAGTCGGCATCTTTGCAGGCAAGCAGACCGTTGTAAACGGAATTATACCTTTCGGCTCCGCCCTCCGTTATGGCTCTTACCTTATTTAAGGAATACTTTTCCACAAATTCTTTTTTGATATATTCTTCATCGCCCGCACCGCACACTATGACAATGTCATCCACGTCCGATTCTTCAAATGCAAGAAGCGAATGTGCAAGAACGGGCTTGTCTTTTAACATAAGGTACTGCTTGGGTATATCGGAATTCATTCTTCTTCCGACTCCGGCAGAAAGGACTACAGCACAAAATCTGCTCATAAAATCCACTTTCCGATTCGCAAAACGAATCATCAATAACTTTATCTTTCTCCGAGTTTGAGATTCGGAACGGCATTTAAATCAAGACCGCTCCTTGTGCCTCTTTTATATTCGTAATAAGCAGCCGATCCTATCATCGCCGCATTGTCTGTACAAAGAATGGGCGGAGGGAGGAAAAATTCGACGCCTTTTTGTGCGCAGGCTTCTTCAAATGCCGCACGAAGCGATGAGTTGGAAGCCACGCCGCCCGCAATTGCGAACTTTTTAAAATTATATCTGTCAAGCGCTTCCATGGAATGTCCGACAAGAACATCGATGACTGCCTGCTGGAAAGAAGCAGCCACATCCTCCGTTACAATCTTCTCGTTGTTCATTGAAGCGGTATTTAAATAATTAAGAACAGCGGATTTAAGTCCCGAGAAGCTGAAATCATATTCGCTTCCCCCTACTTTGGCACGGGGGAATTTAATGGCTTCGGGGTTGCCGCTTTTCGAAACCCTGTCTATCTTGGGACCGCCGGGATATCCGAGGCCTATAGCTCTTGCAACCTTGTCAAAAGCTTCACCTGCGGCATCGTCCTCGGTTCTTCCGAGTATTTCGTATTCACCGTAGTCGGCTACCTTGACAAGATGAGTATGTCCGCCTGAAACAACAAGGCACATAAAAGGAGGTTCAAGTTCCTGATTGGCTATATAATTGGCGCAGATATGTCCTTCGATATGATGAACACCTATAACAGGAAGTTTGGCTGCATATGCCATGGCCTTTGCAAAAGACACTCCGACAAGTAAAGGTCCCACAAGTCCCGGTCCGTAAGTTACCGCAACCGCAGACATGTCTTTTAATTCCATTTTGGAATCCTCTATGGCCTTCGAAACGACCTGATTAATCTTGTCTATATGTTTTCTTGAAGCAATCTCGGGAACAACACCTCCGTAGAGAGTGTGCAGATCAATCTGCGAATAAATAACATTCGACAGGATTTCTCTTCCGTTTTTCACCACTGCGGCAGCCGTTTCATCACAGGATGATTCTATTGCCAGTATATATACATCTTCCATTTTTATTTCCTTCGATCTATTTGTTTTCGGAATTCTCTTCTTCGAGTTCCGCCGTATCTTCTTCCTTGGCAAGGTCAAAACCGTATATCTTCCAATGTCCGGATTCGTCTCTTCTCATAACAAAAATTTCATTGGAATACATATAATCAGTTCCCTGTCTTAATCTGTAGGTGGCATAAAGTCTTGCCCATTCGAATCCGTCTTCATAAAATCTTTCGACATCAGCCGCAGCAGACACGGAATATCCGGATACAACTATCTTTTGAGCCTGAAAACTCAGTACTTCTTCCTGCAGATCGTTTAGATATTGGTCAAAAGGCATATTGGCCTTAAGTTCCTCATCGTAAAGCTCATACGATCTTTTGGCAAGCTCCTCAAGTTCTTCCTGAGTAAGCGTGTCATTATAAAAGCAGCAGGTTATTTCGCTGTAATATTTCAAAACTTCCTTCGGTGTGGGAGGATATGATTTATCAATGTCTCTTAAGAGAATATCCATAACCTGGGAAACATTCACCTCGGGTTCACCCGGGTTCTCGGTCTTTTTGCTTTGCATCCAAAAAACAACAATAACTGCAACAGCTATCGCCACAATACCGATTATTCCGATTATTGTTGTTTTCTTTTTCATCAAAGTTACCTTTTATGCCTCATCGTATCTGAGATCGGCGCTCATACCGTCCTTTGCGGCAATCGTCGCCGGGAATATTTTTCTTGCATTATCCAGATAATCCTTTGGTCTGAATAACGAAGGGCTGTAATGCGTAAGCCACATCTGCTGAACGTTCGCTTCCCTGGCCATCTGAGCCGCTTCCTCGAATGTCATGTGCTTATGCTCTCTGGCTTTCTCAAGCATTTCCGTGTCGCCGTACATACCCTCGCAGATAAACAAATCCGAATCCTTTGCAAAAAGAGGTATATTTTTGCAGGGTCTCGTATCCGTTGTGTATGTAACCTTAATTCCTTTTCTCGGAGGTCCCATAACCATGTCGGGAGTATATGTACCGGTTTCGTCGGATACAGTCTCTCCTTTTTGGAGCTTGGACCAGAAGCAAAGCGGAATATTCAAACTCTTGGCCTTATTTGAATCAAATCTGCCCGCACGGTTAATCGAAACGCTGTATCCGTAGCAGGTCACGTTATGATTCACCCTGAAGGCTTCTATATGGAAATCTTTAAAATCAAGGCTTTGTGTTTCGCCGTCAATTTCGATGTATTTAAGTTCAAAAGGAAGCTGAGGCGCAATCACCAAAAGGGATTCCACAACTCTCTTTAAGCCCTTCGGTCCGACAAGCGTAATCGGTTCCGTGCGTTCGCAATTGCCGAGAGTCAGAAACATGCCCGGCAGTCCGGAAATATGATCTGCATGAAAATGTGTAAAAAGAATCAGATCAATAGGTTTGGGACTCCAACCCTTTTCCTTTAAGGCAACCTGGGTTCCCTCTCCGCAGTCTATAAGCACATTCGCGCCGTTGTATCTTATCATAAAAGATGTGAGCCATCTGTTTGGGAGCGGCATCATTCCCCCGGTTCCCAAGAGACATACTTCAAACATTTTTCACCTCAATTGCTTTTCAGCCAATAGATTGCCGCATCCTCTTTCGGATTCGAATAAAATCCGGGACGCGTTCCCGCATACGAAAACCCGAGTTTCTCATAGAGTTTCCTTGCGGCATCATTTCCCTGCCTGACTTCCAATGTAAATTCCGTAACGCCCTTTTTTCTTCCTTCTTCAAAAAGCTTAAGTAAAAGATTGCGGGCAATATTTCTTCTTCTGTATTCTTTGTCAACGGAAACATTCATTATGTCCGCGGTTTCAAAGCTTATTATCATTCCGGCGGATGCAATTATTCTGCCGTTTTCATCATCCCTTACGCACATATACAAAGCATCGGGATTGTTTATTTCCTCTTTTAACGATTCAAGACTCCAGCCGTCGGTAAAGTTTTCTTTTTCGAGCAAAGCCATTCCCGAGACATTGTCTTCATTCATTTTTTCGTATACAAACATTTTACTCAGCGTTTAAGAGCGCTTCCCTCTCTCTTTCGGCCTGCGGTTTTCTAAGATACACGGGAGTTACCAAAGAAGCATCGACCGCCTTGCCTTCCATGGCATAAGCTTTACCCAAAACAGCCACGTTGGCAGCATTTTGATATTCGTTCACGGCACTTGGTAAAACAAAAGGCACTTTCAGGTTGCTTTCTATATATTCCCTGTATACCGGTACACCGTCACCCGTAAAGAAAACCTTCTTTCCGTTTGCCGCAAGTTTCTCAAACAGTTCATCTATTGTGCAATTGACGGGTGCAATGATTTCCTTCGGTACTGCATCCTGGTCCTCAAATATATAAGCCGCCGTATAAACCTGGGATCTTCTTGCATCCATTATCGGGCATACCACGCCGTCCACACCCTGCCAATTAAGTGCGAGTGCTTCGAGTGTCGAGACTTCAACAACTTTTTTGCCAAGTCCGAGTCCCAATCCCTTAACTGTCGCAACACCGATTCTTAATCCCGTAAAAGATCCGGGTCCGTTGGCACATGCCAAATAATCCACATCATCCAAACTGTCGCCGAGCGTTTTTAACAATTCGTCAAGCATCGGCAAAAGAGTCTGAGAATGTGTCTTTTGATAATTGATGTTGATAAGACCTTTTATTTTTTCATCTTCCAGGAATGCCACCGAAGCCACAAGCCCCGATGAATCCATTGCTAAAATTTTCAACTTAAATAACCTTCTTTTTTCGTTTGTGTAACGGTAATCTTTCTGTAATCGTTACCCTTTGACAAATCTTTTTCTATCTTTACACAAAATGTACCTTTGGGGATGATGTCTTCGATTATTCCCGCCCACTCTATAATGGTAATGCCATTTGAATAAACGCAGTCGTCAAATCCCACTTCCTCCATCTCGCAAGAATCTCCGATTCTGTAAACATCAAAATGGTGTAGCGGCATCTTTCCGTCCGAATACGATTCAAGTATCGTAAATGTCGGGCTTGTAATCTTTTCCTTGATGTCCAGCCCTTTTGCTATTCCTTTGGTAAATACTGTCTTTCCGACACCCAAATCGCCGATTAAAGCTATAACCGTACCGGGAAGTGCCTTTTTCGCAAACTCCTCGCCGAGCGCCAGGGTTTCCTCCGGGGAATTGACTTCGTAGGTACCTTCAAATGTATTTTCCATCAAAGACCTCCGAATTTAATCTTTACGCTCTTTGGATCCATATGCGTATTTATCATCATAAGAACATCTCCGGTTTTATCTCCCATGTCTTTTTTGGGGAAGATAAAAGCGGAGTTTTTGCCGGTATATACAAAATAACTCTGTCTTGTATTGCAAGCTTTGGTGCAGTTCTCCCAGGGAATCGTCTGTTCCTCTCCCTGTGCTTTTACCGTAATGCCTTCATCATTCAATAAATACGTTACGGGTTCGCGAAAAAAATCTATCATTTTGACCTTCATAAAAGAAGATCTCAAAAGGCTGATCGGAAGATAAACTATCAAAAGTATTCCTCCCGCGAGGTAATACCATTTAAGATAATTTGCGAATAAAAATATAAAAACAACACCCAATGCCGTGGCCATTATCGAGACCGGCTTCTTGTAAGAATGCTGCAAATTGAAGTCATAAAGTTTTGAAGTTGTCATTTGTACGCTGAATTCGACTTCCATCGTAAATTCCTTTTCGGTAACACATAATAATACAAGGTATAGTATACTTGTAAACCCGTCATTTTTCAAGTACGGGATATGTTGTATGCCCTTTAATCTGCGGCATAAAAAAAGCAGGCGACATATCACTGTCGCCTGTATAAATCACTGGTTTGAAGCAGCTTCCGCAGCCTGCTTCTTGGCAAAGCCAGCACGTTTTCTGAGTGTTGGATCAAGAATCTTCTTTCTCATTCTGAGATGTGTGGGTGTAACTTCCAAAAGTTCATCCGTGTCTATAAAATCGATAGCCTGTTCAAGGCTTAAGATTCTGGGCGGAACAAGGTGCAATGCCTCGTCAGCGGATGATGAACGTGTATTCGTCAAATGCTTTGTCTTGCAGACATTCAATTCGATATCTTCTGCCTTGGGACATTGTCCGATAATCATTCCGGCATAAACCGTCTCGCCGGGTCCTATAAAGAGGGTACCTCTCTCCTGAGCGTTAAACAAACCGTATGTAACACTCTCGCCGCCCTCAAATGCGATTAACGAGCCCTGCTTTCTGTACTGAATATCTCCCTTGTAAGGACCGTATCCTTCAAAAAGCGTATTTAAAATACCGTTACCCTTTGTATCCGTAAGGAAATCGCCTCTGTATCCGATGAGCCCTCTTGAAGGAATCAAAAACTCAAGTCTTGTATATCCGCCCGAAGCACTTCCCATGGTTACAAGTTCGCCTTTTCTCTGGCTTAATTTCTCTATAACGCTTCCGGAGAATTCTTCGGGAACATCGATATAAGCTCTTTCCATCGGCTCAAGGAGTTTGCCGTTTTCGTCCTTTTTATAAAGAACTTCCGCTTTGCTTACCGCGAACTCATATCCTTCTCTTCTCATATTTTCAATAAGAACCGAAAGATGAAGTTCTCCTCTTCCCGATACCTTAAATGCATCCGTGCTTTCCGTTTCTTCGACTCTTAAGGATACATCCGTGTTTAGTTCCTTGAAAAGTCTGTCTCTTATATGACGGCTTGTTACAAATTTGCCTTCTCTGCCGGCAAGAGGCGAGTCATTTACAAGGAAATGCATTGCTATCGTGGGCTCTGAAATCTTCTGGAAAGGAATGGGTTCGGGAAAATCCACGCTGCAAAGCGTATCTCCGATATGAATATCAGAAATACCGGAAATGGCAACGATTGAACCGATGCCCGCTTCTTTTACTTCCACTCTTTCGAGTCCATCGAATTCATATAATTTGGAAACTTTAACTTTTCTTGATTTTTCGGGGTCATGTGCATTGACAATAACTACTTCGTCATTTGTATGAACAACACCTCTGTCAACTTTGCCGACACCGATTCTTCCTACATATTCATTATAGTCAATGGTGCTTATAAGAATCTGTGTTCCGCCGTCGGGATCACCTGTGGGTGCAGGAATGTAATCAAGAATGGTCTCAAAAAGAGGAGACATATCCTTGGCTTCATCGCCGAGATTTTTAACAGCGGTTCCCGCTTTTGCCGAAGCAAATATGAAAGGACAGTCAAGCTGCGAATCATCCGCATCGAGATCGAGGAAAAGTTCAAGTACCTCATCAACAACCTCTTCGCTTCTGGCTTCTGGTCTGTCTATTTTGTTTACACATACTATAACAGGAAGTTTTAATTCAAGTGCTTTTCTTAAAACGAATTTAGTCTGGGGCATGGGGCCTTCAAACGCATCAACAAGAAGGATAACTCCGTTAACCATCTTGAGTACACGTTCAACTTCTCCGCCGAAATCAGCATGGCCCGGTGTGTCAATAATGTTAATCTTCACACCTTTGTAATTAACGGCTGTATTTTTGGAGAGAATGGTAATGCCTCTCTCTCTTTCTATATCATTTGAATCCATGACTCTCTCGGCAACTTCCTGATTGTCTCTGAATACACCGCTCTGCTTCAAAAGACCGTCAACCAGAGTGGTTTTGCCGTGATCGACATGCGCTATAATCGCTACATTACGAATATCTTCTCTTGTCGTAATCATAAATACTCCTCCTGAAAAACCTGTTTGTGAGTATAGCACTAAGAATAATCACACGCAAGAAAAAATTTTTCGATTAAATAAGGAATTATCTTTTAATAAAGAATTTACCGATGATTACACATAATGCAAACACGATTATGTTGACGCAAACAACGGTCGCTCCGACGGGAGTGGAAATAAGAATGGATAAAATGATTCCGAATACGGCACAGAATACACCGATAACACCGGAAGCAATTACCACCGATAAGAAACTTCTGAAAATTCTTTCCGCTGACAAAACGGGAAATACCACCAATGCGGAAATAAGAAGAGAACCTACAAGCTGCATGCTTAATACAATTACAACCGCAATTATTATGGAAAGAAGCAGTTTATAAAGATTGCATCTGATGCCTGTTGCCAAAGCAAAGCTTTCATCAAACGTAACCGAAAAGATTCGATGATAAAAAAAGACGAAGAATGCAACAACAACCGCTGACAAAGCAACGCAGAGAATCACATCAAAAATCGAAAGTGTAAGAATCGATGTGGAGCCAAAAAGAGTCGAGCATACATCGCCGGATACATTTCCCGAATTCTTGCCGGGGAAAAGATTGAGCAAAAGATAACCGAAAGCCAGAGCTCCGACTGAAAGCATGGCAATTGCGGCATCTCCTTTTATCTTTCTTTTTTCATTCGAGCCCATCAAAATAACAGCCACCAGTATTGTTACAGGAAGCACCAAAAGCATTTGATTGTTTAATGACATTACCATGGCGATGCAAAGCGCACCGAATGCTACATGCGACAAGCCGTCTCCTATAAAGGAAAGTCTTTTAAGCACAATCGTTGTACCCAAAAGCGAAGCGCAAAGAGCGATTAATGTACCGACTACAAGTGCGTTTCTCACCATGGGAATAGCCAGATATTCCATTAACGTGGTTAAAACAGACATCCGCCGTTCTCCTTAATGAACTCATGTTTGGTACAGAATACGCATTTTTCTTTGCCGATATGAAGAATGTGCGTGGCATACTTCTTCGCGGCTTCTATATCATGAGATACCATAATGATGGTAGTTTTTTCTTCTTTGTTGATTTTATAAATGAGAGCATAAAGCTGTTCCTGGGCAAAAGGATCAAGTCCGGTAACCGGTTCATCCAAAAGAAGAGCTTTTCTTGTTGCGCAAAGCGCTCTCGCAAGCAGTACTCTCTGCTGCTGTCCGCCCGAAAGTTCGGGATACGAGCGTTTTGCCAAATCCGTAATTTCGAGTTTTCTCATGGATTCAAGAGCAAGTTCTTTTTCTTTTTTACCGAAAAAAGGATGCCAGCCCACTCTGTTTAAACACCCGGACATAACAATTTCCTGCACGGTGGCAGGAAAGTCTCTTTGTATCAATGTCTGCTGCGGAAGATATCCGATTTCTTTTTGTTTTAAATTATCTCCGTAAACAATGCTTCCGCCCACGACTTTTTCAAGTCCGAGAATACACTTCATCAAAGTGGATTTTCCCGAACCGTTTTCGCCGAGTATATAGAGATAATCTCCTTCGTTGATTTCGAAATTGATATTTCCGGCAACTATTCTTTTTTCATATCCGACAGAAACGTCGACACCTTTAATCTGTGCCATGATTCATCACTTTCTTTTAAGCTTCTTCTCCGGAATCTTTATTATCCTTCTTTTCTTTGGGAAGGTTGATCAATACTCCGATACCTATTGCTACGGGTAATACAAGAAGCGAAATAAACTGTGAAGTCGAAAGAGTTCCGACCGTTCCTCTTGCATCATTTCTGAAGAATTCAACCGCGAATCTTCCGATTGCATAGAGTATTGCATAAAGAACGCACATATTGCCGTTCTTCTTATTGTATTTTGAAACGAGAATCAAAATTCCGCATATTGCAAAATCGCCTGCTGCGGAGAAAAGCTGTGTGGGCCAGAGTTTGATTCCTGCAGGTGCAAGTGAATTCGCAGGGAAGGTAACTCCCAGGAATGAATCCGTGGGAGCACCGTAACAGCAGCCTGCAAGAAAACAGCCGATTCTTCCGAATCCCTGTACCATAGCTATAAAAGGAACCATAAAATCAAGATATTCAAACGCATTGATCTTTTTAATCTTGGAATAAACGATTACCGCCAACGTTCCGAAAATAATACCGCCGTATACAACGAATCCCGAGAAAATCTGAGGGAATCCGAGCACACTCTTGGGATTGCTTATCAGTGTCTTGTAATCCACTATAAGATATAAAATCTTTGCTCCCAAAAATCCTGCCACTACAGCTATCAAACCGATATCTGTAATGACATCGCCGTCCTTGTTTTTCTTCTTCGCTCTTAAAAGGCAAAGAGACATGGCAATGATGAATCCGAGCGCAATCATCACGGAATAACCGTGAAGAGTAAATTTTCCGATTGTTAACAGGTCGTTATGCATAATACGTTCTCTTTTCTTTAGTTTAAGTCTGAATTACAAAAGTGATTTACGAAGTTCAGCTCCGTCCTTTTCACAAAGAAGTGCGGGAGCAATATCAAATATTGTCTTGCATCCGTAATCCTTTTTCATTGCAAGTCTGTAAGCTGCTCTTGCATAAGCGGTAAGGACGCATGCGGTAAATTCGGGATTGGATTCAAGTTTGAGACTGAATTCAATCATATGATTGGTCTCTTCATTCCATCCAGTCTTACCTGATCTGAGTACAAAGCCGCCGTGAGGAATACCTGAATGGTTTGCATTGAATTCCTCTTCGCTTATAAAATGAACAGTTGTGTCATAATCTGCAAAATAATTGGGCATTGTAACGATTTCCTGTTCAACTGCCTTTGCATCGGCGCCCTCTTCAAGTACCACAAAGCATTCTCTTGTATGTTTCTGTCTTGTGGTAAGTTCGGGATTCTCTCCGTTTCTTACGCTCTCAAGAGCAGACTCAACGGGAATCGTGTACTGCTTTGCATTTTTAACGCCTTTAATACGTCTTACGGCATCCGAATGTCCCTGGCTTACGCCCTTGCCCC
>DFEM01000094.1 GCA_002369155.1 Lachnospiraceae bacterium UBA3802
AATGCATCATCGATAATACGAAGATTCTTTACCCTCTCGTAAATCTCCGGATCCAATACACCCATTTTTGATTGTGTTTCATTTGCCATAATACCTCCTTCTGCAGGAGATTTGGCTTTCTCCTGCCAATTAATAAATATGAATTTGTTTAGCAGGAAAAATCCGAATTGCTTCGGGGTCGGGAATCCGACTTGAAAAATCCTGATGTGGAAAACCCACTTGATTTATTTGGAAATCAATAAAATGATTTACCTTTGTGTTTTGAATGATAACAAAAGAAAAAAATGATTGCAACCCGTTTATCTGGATTTTTCGCTGCAAATTCATTTTTGTTAAATATAACGAAAAATATCAAAAAAAGACATCCGAAAATGCCTTACACGTACTGCAATTACTGACTTTTTCGAATGTCAAAAGATTACGGAATAAAAGAGCCGACTCTGTCGACTCTTTCAAAAATTTAGTGCCTGAAACTTTTATTTTCTGCACCATTCTTCAATTGCCTGATGAGTGAATTCCGCGGTTCCGTTCCTTCCTGCCTCATCAGATGCATGATCCTTTTTCTTCATTGCGCCATACTCTTCAAATATTTTCATGAAGTCTGCCATGATTTTGCTTTCTTCATCTTTGCAATATCACGAACCTGTTCCCGAATACTTTGAGGCACCGAACATCCATATCTTATATGAAATGTAGAAGAAAATAATTCCGTATACCGGTGAAAACCATGTAAGGAACGGGATATTCTGAGGCCTTAATATTACAAGGCTCGGGAAGTATGCGATAAAAGCTATCGGAATTATAAATGTAAATATAATTCTGAAGAATATCGGGAAAATGGTTACGGGATATTTTGCATAATCCCTGAACTTGTTCATTGTAACCATTATATATCCCGAGTTTGTGAGGAAAAAGCAACTTGCCGCAGCAATATTCATAATCGCAACCATGAAAAGCGATGCCGCAAAAAGCGCAACGATCAAAGCTGCGATATTAACGAAAGTTACCGGGAGTTTAAGCTTATACCATGCATAAATGATGGTACCAAATCCCACGAAAAACTGTCCGAGTCCCTTGGTATCAAAGTCTTCCGATATGTAATAAAAGAATACGTTTATCGGTCTGAAACAGTATTTGATAAAATCGCCTTCATAAACATAGTGTCTTAACTGCCAGTTGTTATCAAACAAACACTGAAGCGGAGTTAATGCCACGAGCGAAAATCCGTAAAGGAAAAGCATCTCATGATAAGTCCATCCGCATACACTCGGGAAATTAAGGAACATGATGTAGAATGCCGCAAGCTCCGATATATCCGTCAAAATCATTCCGATCATGGAAATGATAAAATCGGAACGGTAACTCATCTTGCTCTTAATATCCTGAATAACTATTTTTCTGTATATTGATATGTAAAATCCTAATCTTTTCATTTTAGTCACCTGTTCTTTTTCTCGCGTTTTTTCAATGGTAAAATCCGCAAAAAGTTTTTGCCCGTCAGCCTCCGTTCACGGTAATAACTCTCTCTGAAAGTTTCCAGAAAATCTTTCCTATAAGTATAAGAACGATTACCCATGCAGCCTGTTCACCGACCATAATAAATGACTCGGCGAGGCTTAATTCGGGTCCCTTTGTAAGGAAGGTCAGGGGTGTGTTGTAAATTGCATGGAACGGGAAAAACATCACGATTTTCCTTAAAGTCTCAGGGAAAAATGCCAGAGGAACGGTCGCTCCGGAAAGGAACAAAACCACTACTTCCTTCATGATATTAATGCCCCATGTAGACTGTGTATAAAGACATATTGTTCCGACAAAAAAGTCTATTGCAAAGTTGATTAACATACCGAGCGTTGCCGCCACAAGGTAAAACAGAGTGTTTATACCCAAATGAATGTATCCCTTGGTTATGATTTCAACAATTATAAATGTCGGAATAAAAGTCACTACGAAAGCACATATATTACCGCCTTCCAGTCCGAACAAAAGATACTGTGAATAGGGTACGGGCTTTAATAAATCAAGCACTATCTTTCCGCTTTGTATCGATCTGCTCATCATCCAGACAAGATATGCTTCCATAAATGTAAACTGAGCCGATGCAAGTACCAGATAAATCATGGTATCGTTAAAACTCATTCCGTTAATGGTTGCATTGTCAACGGAAGCGTAAATTGCTTTCCACAAATTATAAATAACTATCAAATATATAATGTTGCCTATCAACATTACAAACGCGCTCAACCTGAATTGCATGAAATCCATGATAGACACTCTGGTAAGCGCAATCCACGATTTAATTCTCATTTTTTTGTCCTCTTTAGTTAGCTTTCTTCATGTTTTCCGCATCTTCGTAGATCTTGCGGATAACACTCTCTGTAGAGATTTCCTCAAGACGAACATCGTAAACCTTAATCTTTTCCTGAATATGATTAAGTACCTTCATAAGACGAACCTGTGATTCGTCGATAAGTATGCTGCACCAGCCTTCATCGGTTGAAGAAAAAGTAAACTCTTTGTCGGCGAATGCTTCTTTTACGATTGCTTCGACATTGTCAAGTTCAGCCTTTTTCTCGTCATCTGTGAGTTCCTCGGGATGCTTCTTTGTCTTAATGAGCAAAGTTCTGTAAGCACCGAAGAAACTTCTTAAGTGTTCGATGTCATTGTCGTAAAGCATGGTACCCTTATCGATGATTACGATTCTCTCGCACAAAGCATCAACGTCACCCATATCGTGAGTTGTAAGAATAACGGTTGTGTTCTTTTCTTTATTGAGTGCCTTGATAAGGTTTCTGATTTTTGCTTTCATCGAAACATCAAGACCGATTGTCGGCTCATCAAGGAAAACGATGGGCGGATTGTGTAAGAATGCCGCCAGAATATCGCTTAATGTTCGCTGTCCCAAAGACATCTGACGAACCGGCTTTGAATAAAGCTCCTTGATATCGACGAGTGACTCGTAAAGAGTAAGCATGTCCTTGTAATCCTTATCCGAAATGTTGTAAATATCCTTCAAAAGTTTGAAAGATTCGATTAAGGGAAGTGACCACCAAAGCTGCGATCTTTGTCCGAATACAACACCGATGTTCTGTGCATTGGCTGTTCGGTTCTTGTAAGGAACTTTGCCGTTTACGAGGATTTCTCCGCGTGTAGGCTGCAAAACACCTGTCATCATTTTGATTGTGGTCGATTTACCGGCACCGTTTGGTCCCAAGTATCCCACGATTTCGCCGGGTTTAATGTTCATTGAAACATCATTTACTGCTTTTATAATCTTGTAATCTCTTGAAAAGAGATCCTGAAAGCTTCCTTTCAAGCCTTCGTGTCTGTTTAATACTTTAAATTCTTTATCTACATTTTTAAGTTCTATTACGTATTCCATGTTGTCCTTCTTTCTTTATGCCTTCTATCTGAAACTCTTTACCATAAATATGTCGTCCGCATATGTGCCGTCATCGTACTTGTTTGCCTTTGGTCGTCTGCCGGTCTCTTTAAAACCGAAGTTCTCATACATATGCTTTGCTCTATCGTTCCCTTCGATTACAATAAGTTCCGCTTGCTCGATTCCAAGCTTTTCAATCTCTTCAAGCATGGCTCCAAACATTGTTTTGCCGACTCCCTGTCCGGTAAACTTTTGTAAAAGAGCGATTCCGACACTTACTCGATGTGCATATCTTCTGCTGCCGGAAACCTTCTCAAAAGAGCAGTTTCCCACATGCTCCCCATCCAGAAATCCGAGAATCAGCATTCCGCTTTTCGAATCTCTGTGGCTGTTAATAAACTCAAGCTCTTCTTCGAGGCTTAAATCCATTTCATCGCCCTCGGCCATAAGAAATCTTGTCTCCCCGCAGGCTTTCTTAATATAGTGACGAAGCATCTCTGCGTCCTCTTCTCTCGGGGCTCTTAAAACCAGTTCTTTTCCGTTTATATCAAATGTTCGTTCTTCGAATATCATTTCTGTTTCTCCTTTTTGTTCTCCAAATGCTTCTAACACCATCATCTGTAGCATTCTTAACCTTAATTCAAACATCATCAGCGACATTCTTAGGCTTGCTTCAGATAGCAGTATTCATAAACTTTTTTAAATCCGAGTTTCTTATAAAGATTGACAGCAACATCATTATCTTTAATTACCTGAAGATATGAATACTTTGCGCCCATCTCTTTGGATTTAAGAATCGCCGCCAGGCAAAGCTTCTTTCCGAGGCCGAGTCCGCGATACTTTTTATCAACTATCACATTATGCAAAAGACTGTATCCATCCTCGATTGCACAGGATGCGACTGCTGCAACATTTCCCTCATGCATTAAAGTAACATAGAGCTTTTCGATCTTTGTATTCGCGTGAAACTGCTTGTATGCTTCTATCTTTTTTTCATCCGTAAAACCTTCGAATTCAAAATACGGGTCAAACCATTTTGAAGGATCGCTGCTGTAAGAAACGTTTGGAATTGCTTTTGAATTATCCTCAATTCCTTCGTCGGACAAAACCTTTGCAAAATCATTTCCTTCGGTATCAAGAATCATGACGTCAGTCGGTGTTACAACTTTGTATCCTCTGTTTAAAAGAAAATCCGACAATTCTTTATCACATTCGGTCACCTTGAAATTACATGGCAGGCCGTGTGCCTTGTACAGATTCTCGCAGTAAACGACCTTGTCTTCCATTCGCTTTGTCGAATCTTCATATACACTGACCGAATTTGCACGTCCAGTGTAACCGTTACCAAAACGCATCTCCCAGCCGTCATATTCCGATTTCTCATTTGCTACCCATCCATCGGCAGCTTTCTTTTCCAAATTCCTTATATCGCTTATATTCATTTTTATGTCCTGTGACAGGCATCTTTCGTGATGCCCGCCACTTTTCCTTTCACGATTATCTCGTCCACTTGTAAAGTCCGGCATAAATGCCGTTCTTAGCCATCAGCTCATCATGCGTTCCGCTCTCTTCGATTCCTTTTTCGGTAAGAACGAGGATTCTCTCTGCGTTCTTTATTGTCGAGAGTCTGTGTGCGATAACAAGTGTTGTTCTGTTTGCCGCAAGTTTTTCGAGAGATTCTTTTACGATGTTTTCGCTTTCGTTATCAAGTGCGCTTGTTGCCTCATCGAAAATTAAGATGGGCGGGTTCTTTAAGAACACTCTGGCAATCGAAAGTCTCTGCTTCTGACCGCCCGAGAGCTTGACTCCTCTCTGTCCGATATCCGTTTCATAACCGTTTGGAAGTCCTTCGATAAATTCGTGTGCATTGGCAAGTTTTGCTGCTTCAATGACTTCCTCTCTGGTAGCAGAGGGCTTTCCGTAAAGTATGTTTTCGTAAACGGTTCCGGCAAAAAGATATACATCCTGCTGCACGATACCGATATTGTCCCGAAGACTTTTAAGTGTCACTTCACGAATATCTTTTCCGTCAATCTTAATGCTTCCTTTGGTAACTTCGTAAAATCTTGGAATAAGACTGCAAAGTGTTGTCTTGCCGCCGCCCGAAGATCCGACCAAAGCCACATATGAACCTGCTTTTACATCAAGATTAATGTGTCTTAAAACTCTGTGTGCGCTGTCTTTGTATTTAAAGGATACATCTTCAAAAACGATATCTCCTTTTACGTCTTTTAATTCTTCCGCTCTGGGACTGTCCTCGATATCGGGTTCGATATCCATGATTTCCCTGAATCGCTCAAATCCCGTGTAGCCGTTTTGGAACTGCTCCGTGAATTCAACCAGTGTCTGAATCGGTTCCGTAAATACATTGATGTATAAAAGAAATGCCACAAAATCGGGTACATCCACGAGATTCTTGATTAAAAGCACGCCTCCGACCACGATTACGATTACATTTATCAGGATGTTAAACGACGACATTCCCGAATGGAAAAGACCCATGTAAAAATAACTGTTTTTCTTGGCCTTAAGGAATGCATCGTTTCCAACCTTGAATTTGCCGTTTTCTATTTCTTCGTTGGCAAAGGATTTAACAACTCTTATACCCGATAAGTTATCTTCTATCTGAGTGTTGATATCCGCAATCTTTACTCTGTTTTCACGGAATGCTCTTCTCATTCTTCTGTTCATGAAAATCGCATAAACAATCATTATCGGAATAAGCGCAAATGCCGCCAGGGTTAAGTAGATACTTATATTCGATAAAATGATAAATGCACCGATTATTTTAATCGCGGAAATCGCCAGGTTTTCCGGACCGTGGTGTAAAAGTTCCGTGATATCAAAAAGGTCGCTTGTGACTCTACTCATAAGCGACCCTACTTTTTGTTCATCATAAAACGAGAACGATAATTTTTGATAATGATCAAATATTTCCGATCGCATGTTGTATTCTATTTTCGCACCCATGACATGGCCGACATAAGATATAAAATATCTTGATCCGAAGTTGACCAAAACCAAACCGAATAAAACGCCGCCTATAGTCAGGATAAGTCTGATATCGCCGTCTGCTTTAATGTTTGCAATATTCGATGTAATGTATCTGACAACCAGAGGTATTACAAGTGCCGTCGCGGAGGCAAGAAATGCAAAAAACAGATCAAGCATGAATGTTCCAAAATAAGGCTTATAATAACTTGCCATCTTTTTTAAATTCTTCTTCATTTCTTTTTCCTCCTTAATTTATTTAAAGCTTTTTTTAATTTGTGTCTTTTCTGTGAATTTCTCTGCTTTATGGTTTGAAAGTATATTACACATTCCTTTAAGATAATACCCCTAATTTTTCGCACTTTTATAACAATTTTACACAAAACTGATTTTTTGTTATAATGCCTTTATATCAATTTATAAAATCCGACGTCGAAAAACCTTGACGCTTAGGGCTTTTTGCAACAATTTGACTATTTCAAATTTCTTTCACAAATAACGCCAAGAAAAAAATATCGACTATTTTACACAGACAATTTAGGAGGTTTTATGATTAAGGAATGGAGAGGCTTTATACAAAAAAGAACCAACGGGTCCGAAAAGGTTAACTATGATGACCCCAATTTCCCTTCATATGTTTATTCCGGATATGTTTTTCCAAGTTCCACCTGGGCAAACGATCCCCACTTTCATGACGATATCGAATTGGTCAGCGTAACCAAAGGATATATGGCTTACAGCATAAACGGCGAAGAAGTCTTTTTAAACGAAGGGGATACAATCATTGTCAACTCAAGGCAAATTCATTATTCGGTTCCAAAAAGAGAAGAGAGAACCGATTATGTAATATGCATTTTCCATCCCAGGATTCTTTGTGCTTCCAATGTTGTCGAAAACAAATATATTAAGGCTGTCACAGATAATGCGAACATACCTTATATTCATTTGGAAAAATCTTCAGTTTCCGGTAAAAAAATACATAAACTGATGCTCGACACTCCAAGGCTTTTAGGCAATGAATTTCTTTTGACAAAACAGTTTTATTCGATATGGGAAGTGATTCTTAATGAATGCGGAAATCCCGGCGCGGCGGAAATCAAATATTCCGATTCGCAGGTTGACGCATTAAAAGAAATGCTGACTTTTATCCAGTTAAATTACGCTTCTCCCATAGGTCTTGACGATATCGCCGCATCGGGCAATGTAAGCAGGACTTTCTGCAACAACCTTTTTCACAAATATACCGACCAGACACCTATTGAAAATCTGACGCGTTTCAGAGTCAGCAAAGTTGCGGAATACCTTAATTCAAGCAATCTTCCGATGTCGGAAATTGCGGAAAAGACAGGATTTGCCTCGGCAAGTTATATGGCTGAATCCTTCAAAAAATACTATGGAGAATCACCGAGAAGTTTTAAATCAAGCCATGTTCACACGCCGAGAGGCTCTTTTGAAATCACTGACCCCCTGATAAACCGATAATTTCTTTTTTATCTAAGGTGCCTGTGTTATAATCATTAAATATTTACAAGCGGAGTTTAAACATGACAAAAGGACTTATACTTGAAGGCGGCGCAATGCGCGGAATGTTCACAAGCGGCGTTTTGGATGTTTTTATGGAAAATGACATCGTCTTTGACGGCGGAGCGGGCATTTCGGCAGGAGCAATCTTTGGCACAAATTACAAATCAAAACAAATCGGAAGAGGTGTGCGTTACAATAAAAAATACTCGAAGGACCCTCGTTTTTGCAGTATCCGTTCCCTCTTAAAAACAGGGGATTTGTACGGGGTGGATTTTTGTTATCATGAAATCCCCGATAAACTCGATCCCTTCGATCGTGAAACTTTTTCAAAAGACCCTTTTGATTTTTATGTCGGAGCAACCAATCTTGAAAACGGGGAAGTTGTCTTCCACAAATGTACTGACTGCGGCGACACGGATATTCTCTGGATACAGGCTTCATCATCGATGCCCGCCGTTTCAAGACCGGTAGAAGTCGACGGATATACGCTCCTAGACGGCGGAATCGTTTGCCCCATCCCCTACGAATACGTTGAAAGTCTGGGTTATGACAAAAACGTCGCCATCCTCACCCAGCCGTATGATTATGTAAAAAAGAAAAGCAGCGCAAAAATCATTTATGACATTGCATTAAAAAAATATCCTCATATTGCAAAAAAAATGGATGAGCGTCATATCACTTACAACAATATGACCAAAGACATAAAAGAAAGAGAGAAAGCCGGAACGCTTTTTGTAATAAGACCGCCCGAGGCTCTTGGAATTCATCGTACGGAAAAGAATCCCGACGAACTTGAGAGAGTGTACCAAATCGGTCGAAGCGAAGCTTTGAAACATTTGGATGAATTAAAAGATTATCTTGAAATTTAAAAATGCCCGACACTTTGTGTCAGGCATTTTTTTCATTATCTGAGTTGTATAAATCCATTTTTCTACCCCCTTTTCTTTGAAAAATGCGACCGCGAACAAATTATTTGTTCTAACAACTCAAATATATCTTAGTCTTTCTTGTAAATAAATCGCTTAAACAGTATATTACCGCCCTCTATTCCGTTTCCTGAAGCATATAAACCGATGCAGCAGCCGACAAATCCTCCTGCAACCTCTGTGGAAAGGTTTGATACACCTGCTTCGCCGAGAAGTTTTTCTCCTGCAAATGCCTTGGTGTTAAGGCCTTCGACCTTAATGGTTATCTTTACGATTGTGCCGTTTGTAACTTCGTTTACTTCTTTGCTTCCGATTATTTCATCCTTTCCGTCCTGGCAAAGAATCATATTAACCCTGCCGCCTGATACTTCTGCACGAAGATTGTAAAGATTGTTCTGTAAAAGAACCAATCCCGCACTTTCATTATCTTTAATCGTAGAAACATCAAGCAAAGCCGAAGAAGTGAAATAATGATGCTGCTGTCTGATGGATACAAATGAAGGAGAAGCAACCGCTTTGATATCTTCTTTTTGAGCTTTTAACCAAAGTCCCTCACCGTCGAGCTTATACATATCATCGGGATAATTTCTGAGGAATAAGAATTCGTCTCCGAGTTCCTTCATATCGGCAAATTTATAATCTTTGTCGGTTCCGGGAAGTGTGGTCTTACAGTTGGTTCTGACCGTATAAGACGATGAATCTTTAAGCGGATCCCATTCGGGAAGATCCACTTCCACGGTATCCGTAAGCATTCCGACACCGGGATTGACTACAGGCCAGTCGTCCTCCCAGATGAATTTGCAAAGGAAGGTTTCTCTTCCCATAGTGGTAAATCTCTCGAGAGGTCTTACGGCAAGAACGGTCATAAACCACTCATTATTTGGGGTTTTGATAATATCGCCGTGACCTACATATTTAATCGGATAATCTTTTCCGAGATGTCTGTGAGTAAGAATGGGGTTCTTTGGATTGCCCGCGTAAGGTCCCCAGATATCCTTGCTTCGACAGATCATTACCGAATGCTCGGGGCCGGTACCACCTTCCGCATGCATGATGTAATAATATCCGTTTTCTTTGTAAATATGCGGACCTTCCGGCCAGATGCAGCCCTTGAGCGCACCGTTCCATACATTCTTTTTCTCGCCTATTTTCCAGTTTTCAAGATCCACTTCGGCTATGTAAATATACCAGTCTCCGTTATACTTTACTCCGTCGGGATTTGGATGTGTGCCGATATAGTAGCACTTTCCGTCATCATCGAAGA
>DFEM01000096.1 GCA_002369155.1 Lachnospiraceae bacterium UBA3802
AATATGCCTGAGCGATGGCTGAGTTTAATTTATGGCTTCCAGAAGTATTGTTACCTTCGAATTTGTAGTAAATATGTGCGGGTGTTCCAAGCTTCTTCTCAAGGCAGTAAGCTCTGACCAAAGGTGAAGGGCGGAACATCTTGTAAAAGTCTCTGATTTCCTGAGGGATTTCAATAAATCTGGTCTCATTGTCAAGCTCCTGCTTAACGAGTTCATCGCAGAATACTGCTGATAATTCCTCTGCCGTCATCGGCTTTAATGTGCCGGGGTTGAGCAAAGGTGCGGGCTTGTTAATCATGTCTGCGCGAAGGTTGTACCAAGCCTTCGGCATCTCGCTTTCTTCAAGATAAATTTTGTAAGGGATTTCCTGTGACATGTCTGTCTCCTTTCATTTAAAACCGCGCTTCGAGAAAAGGATTAAGAAAAATAAAAAGACCTATCCTTGCTTCTTTGCAAGGACAGGTCTGAACTTTTAAACCTGCGGTGCCACCCTGCTTGGTGAATATCACCCTCTTAGCGCATACCAACATATGCCGGATTTGTTTACGGGGTTCCAGCCCCGGCGCCTATACTCCGAATTGCTTCGTTTCCTCTTGCCCTCAAAAGCCCATTCAACTTAACATTTCAATACCGCTTTCTCAGCTACGGCGATTCTCTGTATCCGAAAGAGGATAAGTCTACTTACACTTTTTCATTGGTTTACAACAATAATTTTATATCACTTCAAATTTTTTGTGTCAATATGTTTTCAAAAAGAATCATCTGGGTTTAAGGATTTCGTACACAAAACCGTTGGAACTTACAAATGTATCGACAACTTCGATTTTTGTTCCCGGGAAATGTTCCTCAAAATAGTAATCGAGGAAATCTCTCGTATCAAAATCAACCTGCTGATAAATAATATAAACTTTGTCTTTTTCGAGCAGCCCTTCTGTGGGAGTCTCAAATCCCCAAGCCTTCATTTTATTGTTATACCAAGGGCTGTTTGGCATCCAGCTTCCCATGTAAACATAGTTTTCATATGGTTTCTTTTCGAAGGAAAGCGTATCTTCGGTATAGTATAAATGTGACATATCAAAGAAATAGAAATTGTCGGGATGCGCCGAAAGATAATCTTCCAGTTCGACAAAACAGGTACTCATAGCCCTGGAGCCTTTAATCGTATTGTAATTATTTTTCATGACGGGAATTCCAAATCGGATACCCGATGCTGCAATCATCAAAAGCATAATTGCAAATACAAAATTAAAGCCTGCCTTTTCAAAAATATTTTTCTTTTCTTTATCCTTTTTCCTTACAGGATTTTGCCAAAGTTCATATCTTAAGATAATTGCAATCAAAAGAAGTGCTTCGGCAATATAGATTATCTGCGTAACTCTGAAAGGGTATCTTCCGATCCATACAAGATATACCCAGTCAACCATTCTCGCACCAATCAAAAAGCCCAAATCTCTTAAGGCTTTATATCTTTTAAGTAAAAGCGAAAGAGCAAAAACAAAAAGATATAAAAGATAAACGGGAATATTAATCGGTCTGTCCTGATATTCGAATAAATTAATATTTACTATCCCTTTTATAACACCGACTGTCTTGGAAACAAAAGAAAGCTTCTCATCTTTTTTATTATTCTTTGAAATTTCGGATAAAGCCTCCATACTGTTTGCATTAATATTTTCATCAAGAATCAAATTGTAATGTTTTGTAAGGGCTTCATATGAAGATTTCGAAATTCCGAGACTGTCATAAGCGCTTTTATTTTCCTCGTATAACGGAAAACCCGAATAATCCACAATGGATTCCCTGTCACTGTTGTATTGCCTGTAATCTTTCCATTCCTCTTTTGAATATGCCGCAAAGTCAAGCAAAAAGACTGCAATATTGGTTGCGATGAACAATGAAAAAACGATAACCGTTCTTTTCAAAAATGTTTTGTCTTTTGATTTTAAAGCATCTAAAAGCAAACCAAGAAATACAATACCGAAAAAAGGAAACAGCATAAAGAATGCCTTTTGTCTCATGCCTGCTGCCCATGCAGACAATAAAACAAACGGCAAAAGATTAAGAATAAATTCTTTGTTTCCGACTTTTTTATAATCAGTCGCAGCAAAAAGAAACAATGCTCCCGCCCCGATTATTCCGGTAGCCAAAGTATATTGTGTCATTGCGAAATACTGATAAAAGAAGCTCACAAAAGAGATAAGGAAAACAACAAAAAGAACCGCCTTTTTCCAAATATTGTCTGAAACAGACAATGTTTTATACATCATTAATACCATGGTAACGGCAATTGATGCGCATAAAAGAATTCCAAACCAGGGAACGCCGTTGCCTGTAACGGTATAAAGAAGTTTTAATACCAACCCCGAAAGAATCGTCATATGATTAAGATGCGCTTCGGGTACTCCCGTCATTTCTCCGGAAGCGATGGTTTTTAAATAGATATTGTCGTTATCAAGTTGAAAAGGAGCAAAAAGCTGCCAAACAATAACAAGTACAAGTACTGTTATTGCCGACAGCATAAGCATTAAATATTTGTGTTTTTGATTCTTCTTTTCTTCGATCATAATATCTGAAAACTGTCAATTAAAGCAAATCCGCAATTTCATAGATGAGTTTTTCTGTCTTCTCCCATCCGAGGCAGGGATCGGTGATGGACTTTCCGTAAACGCCGTCGCCGATTTTCTGACAGCCGTCTTCGATGTAGCTTTCAACCATGAAGCCTTTAAGGATTTTCTTAACTCTCTCATCATGTCTTGTGGAGTAAAGAACATCTTTGATGATTCTGGGCTGCTCGAAAGGATTCTTTCCGGAGTTCGCATGATTGGTATCGATAATAACCGCAGGGTTTGTAAGGTTTCTCTCATCATACGCATCGCAGAGTCTGATTAAATCCTCGAAATGGTAGTTGGGCTGGGACTCGCCGTGCTTGTTGGTATAGCCTCTGAGGATTGCATGAGCATAAGGATTTCCTTCTGAATGAACTTCCCATCCTCTGTAAATGAATGAATGTGCATTCTGAGCTGCCAGAATACCGTTCATCATAACACTTATATCGCCACTGGTAGGATTCTTCATACCTACGGGCGCATCTATTCCGCTTGCCGTAAGACGGTGCTGCTGATCCTCTACAGATCTTGCTCCGACTGCAACATATGCAAGCACATCATCAAGGTATTGATAGTTCTCGGGATAAAGCATCTCGTCTGCACACGCAAAACCGGTCTCTTCGATTGCACGCATGTGCATGTGTCTTGTCGCAATGATACCTTTGAATAGATCGGATTTTTCATTGGGATTGGGCTGATGAAGCATGCCCTTGTATCCTTCTCCCGTTGTTCTCGGTTTGTTGGTATAGATTCTCGGAACGATAATAATCTTATCGGCAACTTTTTCCTGAATGGGGCAGAGTCTTGAAATATAATCTATTACACTGTCCTCGTTATCCGCGGAACAGGGTCCGATGATAAGAATCAATTTGTCGCTTCTTCCGGAAAATACGGATTCCATCTGTGCTTTTCTGTTTTCAACTAGTTCGCCCATCTTACCGGTCATCGGATACATTTCTTTTAATTCTGCAGGCAGTGCCAGTTTTTTAATAAAATTTAGTCTCATTTTCGTCACAGCGAATTATCGCTTATCCTTTCTCCCTTTGGGAATACACTTATTTGTTTTTATTGTTCTGATTGAATTTGGATCTTCTCTTTGTGGAAAGTCTCATCTTTTCTTTAATTGCTTCCTGATCGTCTTTATCGATGAGATTTCTTAGTTGTGTCAGTTCGTTTATAAACAAATCCATCTCTTTAAGAAGCGGTTCTTTGTTGACATGGAAAAGTTCACTCCACATGTTTTCGTTTATTCTTGCAATTCGTGTAAGGTCTCTGAACGAATCACCCGTATAGTCCTTTAAATGCTCGTTGTCCTTGCATGTCATAAGCGAAATAGCGATACAGTGAGTAAGCTGCGATACATACGCAATCATCTCATCATGCTCTTCGGGGCTTAATATGCTGACTTTGTTAAAGCCAAGAATCTGTCCGAGATTTTCGCACCAGAGGATGGCTTCCTCGGTATTTTTATCCGTCGGTACAACAATGTAGTTGGCATCTCTGAATATTCGATCGTCTGCATTTTCCACACCGCTTGTTTCCTTGCCGGCCATCGGATGTGCCGCTATGAATTCTGCCTTGTCACCGAGTATTTCCTGAATCTTATATACGATGCAGCTTTTAACACCGGTAACATCCGTCAAGCGAATGCCTTCCTTCATGTTGTCAACATGATTTTTCACCCATTCGATGGCAGCATTCGGATAGAGCGCAAGTATTATGCAGTCTGCTTCCTTTACGAAAGAAGCCTCATTTTCTTCCTTAAATGTGCCGTCGTCGATAATGTTATTGTCTATGGCAAATTTGATTGTATCTTCGCTTTTATCGATGGCAGTCACGCGACATCCAATCCTTTTTAAAGCTTTCGCATAGCTTCCGCCCATAAGGCCGAGACCGACTATAAGGACGTTTTGTTTGTTAATCCATTCCATGATTTATACGAGCCTGAACCCTTTCTTTCTTTATTTGTTATATGTTATTCTCTGTTAATTATTTGATATTTATTATTTATTATTCCTTATTTTTATCTCTTGTTTATTCCTGTTTTTCAATTTAATAATATCCTAATCCGACACGGAAATGCCGAGCTTTTTGATATCTTCAAAGAATCCGGGATAACTCTTTCTTACTGCTTCGGCCTCCGTTATTTTGCCTCCTGTTAATGATAAAAGGAGGGATAACGACATTACGATTCTGTGATCGTTGTGTCCGCAAAGTTCTTCGCTTGGAGTTTGTATTCCGCTTCCGATTTCAATGCTGTTTTCTTCCATGTGTGTTTTTATTCCAAACTTTGCAAGCTCCTCACACATGACACTTCCGCGATCGCTCTCTTTAATCTTAAGTCTCGCTGTGGAAGTGAATATTCCACCGTTGTTGGCTGCTGCCACTGCAAAGAGCACGGGTCCGAGATCCGGACAGTCCGCTATGTCAAGCGTGGCCTTTTCAAGAAGAAGCTTCTCGAAATAATCCTTGTATATCTTATCGCCCTGAAGGCTTTCTTCGTTTAATCCAAGCACCTTAACTTCGCCGCCGATAAGATTAAAAGCATCCAGAAAAGCGGCATTGGAATAATCGCCTTCGACTTCGATGTTTCTGTTTATGAAACAGCAGCCCTCTTTAACATAAAGAGTATTTTCATCAAGCCACCCGGTATTTATGCCGAACTCGTTTAATGCCTGAATCGTCATATTGATATACGATCTGCTTTCAACGGGAGGAATAAGCTTTATGCTTCCTCCTTTTCCTTTAACGGATAATGCAAGAAGAAGGCCTGTTATAAACTGGCTGCTTATATTTCCCGCAACCTCAAAATCCGTATCGTTTAACGGACCTTTTATCGCAATTTTATCATCCAGACGTTTAAAGAAACATTCACCGTTTCTGTCATCATCATTATTTTGCAATTTTGAACCGTCTGCTGAATTCAGTATACTCTCATAAATTCCGAAAGGTCTTTTTCTTAAAGTTTCGCTTCCGTAAAATTCACTTGTAACGGGAAGAATCATCGCGATTCCCATAAAGAAACGCATCGTGCTTCCTGATTCGCGACATTCAAATACTAAATGTGTATTATCATCTGCTTTTTTATCTGCATATTCCGCGCCAAAGTATTGATTCAAAATACTGTCTTTTCCGTCGACAAAAACATTTGATCCATCCACTCTGACATTGGCTCCGAGTGTCTTAATACAATCGATTGTAGCTTTTATGTCTTCCGAAAAATCAACATTGGAAATAACACTCTCGCCCTTTGTCAATGCTGCGCAGATGATGTATCTGTGCGCCATGCTTTTTGAGGGCGGCGCTTTAACTGTTCCTTTTGCAATTGATTTATTAATTATTTTTTCCATTTTAGTCTACTCTGAGGCTGTATTCCTTTACCTGACCGTGAGCTCCGAAAACTTTCCATTCTCCGACTCCCAGTCTTTGCATGATTGCCTTTCTCTCTTCAGCGCATAATTGCGGATCGGTATCAACTGACGTCATCAAAACCGGAGCATATTTATTATACTCAGCCTGCTCGGGTGTCATTTGATGAACATTGACATATATATCTCCCGTAAAAGCTATCTTGCGGGCGTAATCAATAAGTACCGTCTCTCCGGGAAGATGTCCGCCCTTGCCCTGATAAACTTCAAAATGCAATTCTTTGAAATCAAAGAATCCTATCTGCTCAAGGACTTCCTCCTGATTATGTCTCGTCTCCCCGAGAGTTATTATTTTCTCTGACTTTGCCGGAGAATATAATGTTAAAGTCTTACAGATATTGACATAGGGTTTGTGAAGCGGATTTTGTTCTCTAAATCCGTTTTCACCGTTTTCTTCAGCCTCAAGACACTCTTTAGTTAGTCCCGAAGCATATATCTCATCAAAAAGATTTAACAATCCGCAATGATCGACATCCGCATGCGTCACGAAAATCCTTTTTTTGATATTGTCATAATCCGGAACAATCTTTTTAAATAGAGCCTGCATTTCTTCCTTGTACAATGCATATCCGCAATCGACAAAAAGCACTTCATCCATACTTTTAATAATAGCCGTATTGCTTCCGCAGGGAGGCTCAATCAAAGTAACAGAAGTTTTGTCCGTAATATCATATCTGCTGATTCTTGGCTTGAATTCTTCTTTTCTGCATTTGGACAAAAGTTCCGCAAATTTGCTTATGCTCTCAAATGTTTTGAAAGAAGATACTCCTTTTTCGTCAAGCATCTGCATAATGAGATTGGAATTAACAAGCAAATCGTTCCTTTTTTCTTCGGGAAGATCCGAAAGCTGCATGAGTCCCGATACAAATGACTGGTAGAAAATACTGTTGTCAAATACTCTTTCGGAATGATTATAATCAATAACTCTTACGGGACAGATTTCCTGTGCTTCCTTAAGAAAATCTTCGATATTCTGCTCGTTTTCCACAAACAATCCCATTTTGAATGCCTGATAAGACGAGCCGTTTTCCTGCGAACTGATGTATGAAATATTCAATCGATAACTGTCTATCAATCGAAGAATCCTTGTTACGCTGCCGGGTTCATCCTTTAACATGAATTCCAAAAGCACTATGCTCTTGTTATTCTTTTCGCTTCGTAGATACCCGATTTTCTCAAGTTCTATGTCTGCTTTTTTTAATTGTTCTTCTTCGCCTTCGGCATCTATGAAAAGCGTATGCGAATCAATCGCTTTATTGTAGCTGACGCGTGTGATATTTATTCCGAACGATGCGAGGCATTCGCTTGCTTTTAAGAAAGCTCCGATATGGTTTGGCATCGTTGTTATATATGTTTTTCTCATTTTTTACCCGATGTTTTTCTTTTGATTACTTTTCTTCGTACTGTAAAAGATAATCAATGGCTTCAAGATATCCGTCCAATCCGTGCCCTGAAATAGTTTTCTGACATGCGGCTCTTATATAGCTTATCTGTCTGAAATCTTCTCTTGAATCAACATCCGAGATATGCACTTCAACCATTGGGATTCCTACGGCTTTGGCGGCATCGAGAATTGCCACGCTTGTATGTGTATATGCTCCGGGATTTATGACTATACCGTCAATGACTTTATAACTCTCCTGAATCCAGTCAACCAAATCGCCCTCATGATTGCTTTGCATTATCTGAACATTTACGCCTACCACTTCGGCATAATTTTCTATCATTTCGCAAAGAGATTTATAATCGGTCTTTCCGTAGATATCAGGTTCTCTGATTCCAAGCATGTTTAAATTCGGTCCGTTGATTACACGTATTGTTTTCATATTTCTTCACGATCCGAATTAATCGGATTATCCTCTCTCCCAAAGCTGGGTTTTATCTCATATTTTCGTATGCGTTTAAAACTTCGTTAACAGTCTCTTCAATTCCCTTGTCGACAATAATCTTAACATCGCATGCGGAATTGTAAATCGGAAGTCTTTCTTCGTAAAGCTTCATTATCTTGGCCTTCTCATCCGCAAGAGGCCTGTCGCTTGTCGGAATCAGATCATCGGGATTTCGATCAAGGAAGAAAACCGTGCCATTAGCCATAAGGTTCTTTACGTTTTCTTCATTTAAAACAGCTCCGCCGCCTGTTGAAATAATGCTGTTTTTCGCGGATGAGAGAGATTCGATTACTTCTTTTTCAACATTTCTGAAGTACTTTTCTCCGTCGGTTTTAAATATGTCGGAAATCTCTCTTTTTTCTCTCTCGACTATGAGAGCATCGGTATCAACAAATGTCCTGCCAAGGCGTTCTGCCAAAATCTTTCCTATTGTGCTCTTTCCGCTTCCCGGCATTCCGGTTAAAACCAAATTGTTATTTGAGTCGTATATTTTTTTGTAAATCTCTTCGACTTTTTCTTTTGCTACTTTTTGGCCGGTAAAGAATTCGCATGCCGCAACCGCCTGGTAAACAAGCATCTTTAAACCGCTGCAGGCTTTGATACCTCTTTTTTTCGCATCGATTATAAGTCTTGTTCTCAAAGGATTGTATATGACATCAGCTACACCTTCAAGGTTTGTAAATGCACTCAAATCAATCGGCTTTGAATCAAGATTGGGATACATTCCGGAAGGCGTGGTATTGATAATATATGCACCGTCTGAATGTAACTTGTATGCGTCTTCATAGGATATTGCGCCGTCTTTGGCACTTCTTGATACCTTACTGAGAAACTCTGCGCCAAGGTTGCTGCAAACGGCATATGCAGTCTTGCTTGTACCACCGGTTCCGAGAATCAAAACTTTTTTGCCTTTTATATCAAAACCGTTTTCTTCAAGAAGCATTTTAAGTCCGAAATAATCGGTATTGTAGCCGCTTAATTTGCCGTCATTGTTGACAACCGTATTCACTGCTCCGATTGAACGGGCTTTTTCGTCAATAAAATCAAGGTGCTTGATAACTTCTTCCTTGTAGGGAATCGTAACATTAATGCCCTTGAATTCGCGGCGTGTCATAAAAACATCAAGTCCGTCGCGAGGTATTTCTTTTAATTCATATCCGTAAAATCCGAACTCCTCGTGAATTACTTTCGAGAAGCTGTGTCCGAGGCGTTCGCCTATAAGTCCGTATTCCATAGTTCTAAAATCCCGTTGTTGATTTAAGTTTTTTTAACAAATTTCGTTAATCAATAATGCCTGCTGAATGATTTTTATTTTTGTTCAGTAAAATAATCAGTACCGAATCTTTGCGCAAGCATATCGTAAACGGCAAGTGCGCATACCGAATCAACCACGACTCTGGCTCTGTGTATAATCGCAGGATCATGTCTTCCTTCGATTGACAAATCGGAATTTTCAAGAGTGTTTAAATTAATGCTCTTTTGTTCCTTATAAATTGAAGGTGTGGGCTTAACCGCACATTTAATCGTAATCGGCATTCCGTTTGTTATTCCGCCGTTTATTCCGCCGTTATTGTTGGTAGCGGTAACGACTTTACCGTTTTCATTTCTGAAAGCATCGTTAAATTCGCTTCCTCTTTTGCATACCTTGTCAAACCCTGCGCCAAACTCGACACCCTTGATTCCCGGTACCGAGAAAAGGATGTGTGAAAGAATGCTTTCTGCCGAATCAAACCAGGGTTCTCCGACACCTGCGGGAATTCCGATAATTGCCGTCTCCAAAACTCCGCCGACACTGTCGGAATCTTTTGCAGCCTGAAGGATTGCATCTTCCATTTTCTTTCCCGTTTCCTCATCAAGCACGGAAAAAGTCTTTTTGTTTATTTCCGAAATAGCTTTGGATAAATCCGCTTTGGAATACTCGTCAAAAGATTTGTCCGTGATATCGGATAACTTATAAATATGTGTTCCTATCTCTATTCCTTTTTTGGATAAAGCGCTTAAAGCAATCGCACCGCCTGCAACAATTGCCGCCGTGATTCTTCCGCTGAAATGTCCGCCGCCTCTGTAATCTTCAAAGCCGTGGTATTTGCAAAGCGCCGTATAATCGGCATGTCCGGGTCTTGCGATTCTTCCGGTCTTATCGTAGTCCTTGCTTCTTGTATTGGTATTCGGAATCAATATGCAAAGAGGCGTACCTGTGGTTTTACCGTTAAAAACACCGCTCGCTATCGTGTATTCATCAGCTTCGACTCTGGCTGTGGAGATTGCACCCGAAGGTCTTCTAAGGGCGAGTTTTTCTTTGATGAATTCTTCATCCACCTCAATACCGGGAGCAAGTCCGTCCAAAACCACTCCGATAAACGGTCCGTGGCTTTCTCCGAATACGGTTGTCTGTAAACTTTGTCCGAATGTGTTTTTCATACAATTCCTCTTTTTTTAACACTTTAACTTCTATAAAAGAAGCAGTTTAAGTCTCGACGATAATTCTTCCTTTGTCATGTCTCTTAATTCATATGAACCGATTTTTGACACATATACAGTTGAGATTGTACTGCCGTTTAGTTTTTTATCATGCGTTACGGCATCCAGCGCTTCGTCAAAATCAAATTCGTATTTTACGGGGATATTAAGTACGTTCAAAATCTTTACTATTCTCTCCTTAACATCCTCATCACACATTACCGTCATTCCCATTCCGACGCATTCGCCGTGAAGCAGTGCTCTGTCGGTATCCTGAAGTGCCGCCTCGACGCCGTGTCCCAGGGTGTGTCCGAAGTTAAGTACTTTTCTTAGTCCCGCTTCCTTTTCATCCTTTTCTACAACGTCTGCCTTAATCTGAATTGCTTTTCCGATCACATACTCAATATCAAGGTCGTCGAATTTCTCTGCCTTTTCGAAAATCCCGAAAAGTTCTTCATCGAAGGTAGCTGCCATTTTTATCGCTTCGACAAGTCCGTTGGCCTTTTGTCTGTCCGAAAGAGTATTTAAAACATTGGGATCTATAAGCACTTTCTTTGGCTGATAAAATGTTCCGACGATATTTTTAACGCCGTTAAAATCAACCGCTGTCTTTCCTCCGACAGATGAATCAACCTGTGATAAAACCGTGGTCGGAATATTGTAAAAATCAATGCCTCTCATAAAGCAGGATGCAGCAAATCCCGCCAGATCTCCGACCACTCCGCCGCCGAGAGCCACAACGCAGTCTTTTCTTGAAAAATTGTTTTCAAGAAGAGCTTTTTCGATGGCTGCAAAACTATCAAGATTCTTGCTTTCTTCTCCATGTTTTAAAACAAAGAGACTTGCATCTTTGCATTTTGTTTTTAATACATCCGCATACTCCGAAGGCACTCCGTCATCGGTTACAATCATAACCCTGCGGTTTAAATTAAGTTCTTCGTCTGCTCTTTTTAATATGCCTCTTTCGATTTTGATTTCATAAGCATTTATCGGAAGATTAACTTTTACGATCATTTTTTTTTCCTTCTGCCGTCAGATTTTTACGTCTTCTATATATGTGCCGATAACCTTAATCATGTTGCATTCTTTTTCAAGGTCTTTTAACATTTCGTTTCCTTCTTTGGTATCGATATTGCCCTCAACCTCGGTATAGAAATAATACTGCCAGTTTTCGTTCTTCGAAGGTCTGCTTCTTATAACCTTCATGTTGTATCCGTGTTTACCGAGAATTGCGATGGCATCCGCCAGGGAGCCCGCCTCATCTTTAACCGTAAACATCAATATAAACGCACCCGAATTCTGATTCTTTTTTAAGCTGTCGGCCTTTCTTGAAAATACAGCAAAGCGTGTCGTGTTTTGCGCACTTTCGTTTATGTCGTAATCAAGGATTGTAAGGCCGTATAGTTTGGCTGCTTCCTTGCTTGCTATGGCACCGACTGTAACATCATTCTTTTCGGCAATTTCCTTTGCTGCTACTGCAGTGTTTTCTGCCGAGATGCTCTTTAATCCGTTTCTTTTAATGTATTCGCTGCACTGATCGAGTGCCTGAGGGTGACTGACCACGGTCTTTATCGATTCGAGTGTGCTGTCCTTGATTCCAAGAAGACACTGTGATACGCCGAGTTCATATACGCCGTTTACATGAAGGTCTCCTTTGAACATAAGATCCGTTACGGCGCCGACTTCTCCGGCATAGCTGTTTTCGATGGGAAGAACCGCAAAATCACATTCGCCTTCGCATACCGCATTGTACGCTTCGCCGAAACTTCCGTAAGAAACTCTCGTGGCATCGGGGAGAATTTTTTCAGCGGAAATGCTTGCAAAAGAGCCCTCGATTCCGCTGTATGCGACCTTAACGCCTTCCATTAATTTATGCTGATAATTCTTGGAGACATTAAGCATCCCTTCAAAGAAATCCCTGTAATAAACTTCGAATTCGCTGTTTTTTAGTTTGCCCGTGTTTCTTTCGATAAGAATCTTTTCTCTTTCCTTATCGAGAATCGGAAGGCCGTGTTCCTTTTTGTAGGAAGCGACTTTGGCGCTTATTTCCATTCTCTGTTCAAAAAGATCAATCATCGAAGCATCTATCTTTTCTATTTGATTTCTGAGTTCATCCATTTCACTCATTTTTTCTTCCTCGTCTTATCGATACTTTAGGCTTAAGCCCCATTCATAAAAATAGCACTGTCCCGAATAAGGACAGTGCAAACATAATCTGATATCAGTCGGCATCTATACTTTATTCGGCATGCTTTAAACTCAAATTTTTAAAGTAAAAGGCAAAAAGGCTTACAAAATAGTAGGCCTGAATAAAGTAATAAAAACCGTTGTTCAATTTGGAATTAGCGCTGATTGTGTTCATTGTCTTTCTCCAAATACGCTACTATCTTAATCCGTATGGATGTAAATAGTCAATACTTTTTTATTCTTCACTTTCCTCGGAAACACCTTTGCCGTTTCTCTTAAGTCCGAGCTTGGATTTGAAAATCTGCGAAATCTTTGCTTTTCCTTCGTCGGTATCGATATCGGATACTTTCATTTCGCCCTTTGAAACCATCATCATTATGGCAATATAGGCTTCACCCAAAGCAGCGGTCAAAGCAGCCGCAACGGATGCCGAAATAACACCGCCGGCAACGCTTCCCACGCCGGGAATCATCTTTAAGAGGCTTGATACCACGCTTTTACCCATAACGGTAGTTCCGACTGTTCCGATGGTTGCCGAAAGAAGAGCCGTAACCGTGGCTTTTTCAACAGGGATTCCAAATACCGCGGTAATGGATGCAATCATTCCAATCTGCTCGGGTACGAGTACCGCTGCATCCGTAAACGGAATGGGAATGGCTCCCGTTGCAGCCGCAGCTGCTGCCGATGCGGCAACTATGGCGTTGGCTTTTCTCTTTTTCATCTTAAGGTTGGCTTTTTGAACAGCCGCAAGTGTATTTCTTAAAGCTTCGGGAATTACGTTGTTTACAATATCGATAAGTGTATCCATTCCGTAGGCTTTGATTACATATTCATCATCTATATCCACATCCTGCGCAAGCACGGGTACGATCTGAACCACATTCAGATTTTCTTTGTCAATCTCTGCCATAAGAGTCTTGGCATCTTTCTTGGAATAAGACTGTGTCAAAACGATAATAACAGGCACGCAGTATACATTTGCTTCATCGAGGAATTTTTTGATAAACTCGATTTCAGCCTCTTCAAAACGGTGTGAAGGTGTGCTGACACAATACCAGATACAGTGAATGGATTCCGAAATACCTTTGATGGCACCCTTTGAAAGGACTTCCTTGGCTTCCTTTAAAAGTTCGTCTATCGCATTTTCACCGCCGAGTTCCAGACCCGGTGTGTCATATATCGCAAGCGGAAAATCTTCAATCTCATATTTTCTGATGGCCTGAGTGACCGGCTTTCCCACGCCTGTCTGGGCAAGGTTTCTGCTGAACACATTGTTAATCAGGGTACTTTTTCCTGCACCCGTCTTACCCATAACCATGATATTCAGTTTGGTCATATTCTTTTGAACATCTCTGATTGCAGCCATTATTCTCTCCGCTACGTTATCCGCCTGTAATCCCGTAAATCCGTCCATGCCTGTCACCTGCGCCTCCTATTTTCTTTTCTTTACTATTCTGGGCCCGTAGTTTTTATCAAATTTAACGTTTACCTTGGGCTTCTGTTTTTTGTAAATATATGAAGAGAGGAAATTAATGAATCTCGGTGCAAACAATATAGACAATCCTGTAAATATTATCGTAATCAGAACATAAAAGAGTATGCTTGAATTGTTTCTTTCTTCCATGATATAACCTCCGTTTTAAAGCCCCATATGTAACAGTATTTTAGCATATTTTCATACTTTTATCAACGAAACCCCTAATGGAGTTCGGTCTTTATAAGTTCATCATTTGTATTGTAAACAAGCTTTAAGGAGAAAAATTCGCCGTCTTCCTCAAGGAGTCTGAAAAATATCTTATCGCCCTCCCAAATAGGCAGGTTGCAAACTTCCTTTATCGGTACCCAAACCAGTTCTCCCTCATCGCAGTCAATGAGTTCTCCTTCGAATTTATCCGCCGTATAAAGATGCATGTATTCAACGACATCTTCGCCGTAAACAAATGTAACGATTCCTCTGAATTTATAATCTGTCAGAGTCAGGCCCGTCTCTTCCTTTACTTCGCGAAGAAGACATTCTTCGGGGCTTTCCCCGTATTCGAATTTTCCGCCCACTCCGATCCATTTGTCTTTGTTTATGTCATTTTTCTTTTTCACTCTGTGCATCATAAGATATTTATCGTCCTTAATGATGTGACAAAGTGTTGAAAGTACCGGAGTCTTTTTTACTTCTGTGTTCATCTTTCTTAATTTCCTTTATATTTTACCAGTCGCTTCCCCAGTCCGAATAATCCGAATCCCAGGAATCGCTTCCACCCCAGTCCCAGGAATCGTCCGATGAGCTCCAGCCTGAATCATCCGAAGAACTCCACCAGGAATCATCGCTTGACGAACTCCAGGAATCATCGCTTGACGAGCTCCATGAATCATAATCCGAAGAACTGTAATTATATGAATTATCGTTAGAATATCCCGAGCTGTAAGAATAATCGTCGTCATCAAAATCCCATGAATTGCCGCCGTTCGAAGAACTGCCGGAAGAACCGTAATTTCCGCCTCCCAATGAGCTGTCCGATTCGTGCTCGTTAGCATAAGGAGGATAAGTCCATGTGTTGGAATTATTCTTATTAACGTTTTTGCCAATCATCGAAGAGAACACATAGATTATTATGATGAGCAGAATTCCAAACGGAATGGCTACAGCCATAAGCGTTTCTTTTCGTTTTCTTTTGTACTCGCTTTCGGCTAAGAATTCCTGATATGCTTCATCCTTTACCGCTTTGTGTTCGGCACTCTTTTTTATATAATCAAATGCTTGATCCTTGTCTTCTTTGCTTGCGGGTTTGTTGGTAAAATATGCGTATGCTTCTTCCTTTTCGTCTTCGGAAGCACTTTGTTTGTTCAAATGAATATTTCTTTCTTTTTGCTCGAGTATTTCGCTTTTTAAGCGCATATAAAGCTCATTAACCGCATACGCTTCATCAGTGCCTTCATATCTTACCGCCCTGCTTCCGTCGTCCTTGTTTTTATAAACAATGAATTTGCCGGAATTCTCGTCTTTGTAGATACCGAACGCTCTGGGTCCCTTATAATCGATGCCAATAAAAAATCTGGTAGTCTCATAAGGAGGGAGTCTCCTCGCCGAATACCAGTTTTTAAGATTCTCTATTGTCTTAGGCTGATCATATACCGATCGATTCACATCAACATTGGAAGCGCCGCAATTGGGACATTTCTCCAATGTTTCATCAAACAAGCTGCCGCAATAATCACATTTAATCTGCATTTTTACCCCTCCGGAAAACTCCGACACCATTTTTATTATCTCAAAAAAATATATTCATTACAAGTATGCTTTATCCTGTCTTTGCGTGACAAATATTGACTGTCAAAAAAACATTTGGTACCTTTTATTCATAATTATTTTTGAGAAACAATTCGGGTTTTTATGGAATATTATTCACTCAATCAATACCTTAAGGATACCTTCCATACAAAGGTTTATAAGATATCAATCAACGCAGGTTTTACCTGTCCAAACCGTGACGGCACTTTGGATACGAGGGGCTGCATTTTTTGCTCGGGCGAAGGCTCGGGTGATTTTTGCGAATCGCCTTTGCTTTCAGTAAGTGAGCAGATTGAACTCGGCAAGAAAAGAGTGGCAGGAAAAATCGGCGATGGTGGCAAATATATCGCCTATTTTCAGGCGTTTACCAATACATATGCTCCCACCCCAAAATTGCGTGAGGTTTTTACAGAAGCCATCAATCATCCCGATATTGTGGCAATATCTGTAGCCACAAGGCCTGATTGTCTTCCGGAAGATGTCTTGGATCTGCTTTTTGAATTAAACAAAATAAAACCCGTCTGGGTTGAACTCGGTCTTCAGACCATACATGAAAAAACTGCCGAGTATATAAGACGCTGTTACCCGCTTTCGGTTTATGACAAAGCCGTGGATGAATTGAAGAAAAGAAATATAAATGTGATTACGCATGTTATCCTCGGACTTCCGGGAGAGAGCGAAGAAGATATTCTTCGGACTGTAAAATATGTCTGCGACAAAGGAACTGACGGAATTAAGCTTCAGCTTTTGCATGTACTAAAGGGTACAGATCTCGCCAAAGAGTACGCCGATGGCAAATTTAAATGTCTTGAAATGGATGAATATATAGAACTTGTTGTTAAATGTCTCTCGATAATTCCTAAAGATATCGTCATCCACCGAATGACCGGAGACGGCGACAAAAAGATACTTATTGCTCCCGAATGGAGCGGTGACAAGAAGAAAGTTTTGAATGCTCTTACAAAAAGCATTCAAGAAAATCATCCGTAAAAAAATCCAAGCTTGTTAACATGTTTTTCCAAGTCGAATCTTTGGGCAATAAATATACTGATTTTCCTATTTTGTTCACACGAGCCTCATCAGAATCAAATCTGATTGTTCCAGGAAGTTTTATAATCTGATATTCGCCTTCATTAATTACTTTTGCTGTATCCATATTCACACCTCCTTTTTCTATAGTATGTATGAGATTATATACTGATGTCAATGCTGCCTGATTGATATTCACCCAAATAAGAAGTATAATTAGCTTACGGCAAAAAACTTTTTGAAAGGAGATTACAATTATGGATAAGTATGCATGTCCCTGCGGTTACGTTTATGATCCCGAAATCGGAGATCCCGATGGCGGTATCGCACCCGGAACAGCTTTTGAAGATATTCCCGATGATTGGGTTTGCCCTGTCTGCGGAATAGGAAAAGACGGATTTGAAAAAGCTTAATTAATTATATTTCATAATAAAAAACCATGCTTAGCATGGTTTTTTATTATCTAATCTATTGATTATTTATTATATATCGGATCAAGAACATATCCTTTTTCTCCGAAAAAAGCAGCAACCTTAGTTCTTGTTAAAACCTTTTACAAATGTCCATATAGAAGACCAGTTATTATTTCCGGTCTTATTGGAAAGAACATAATACTGAAGTCTTTTCCCTTTAAGCGGGCCGTCAACAAATACATTGTTTTCATCAAGTATATCGTTATTCTCATTTATTCTCGGATGGTGATTGGACCAGGTTCCGTTGTAATAGAAAAGAGGTTCGGATGTCTTGGTTTCCATATAAAAGATATAGTAAACTGTATATTTGTCGTGCTTGGTTGTGGTAACTCCGGTAACCTCATCCTCGTGATTGCTTCCCAATCCAAACATTATGAAATACGGTCCTTTGCTTCCATTGCCGTTGTCAATTTTATCCAAATCCAAATCGGCAAGAATTTTCATTGCCCAAGGCTTATCTGTAGCATTTATATCCCCGTTTTTGCCATCGAAATTCTTAACGTTATCCCCGCCGATTACAGCAAATTCCTTTCCGTTTCCGCCTTGTAAAGTATCTCCGTACTTGGCATATCTTTCGACCAAATCAGCCTGTACCATGGTAAGACAATCTTTGGCTCTAAGAAGTTCTTTTCTGCTTCTTGCCCTGTCAATATACCCAAGAAGCGCAGGGATAAGAATTGCCGCAAGAATTGCCAGAATAACAAGAACCACGATAAGTTCTACGAGTGTAAATCCTTTTTTCTTTTTGTTGTTTTGCTCTATATTCATTTCATTTTCTCCGAAAAAAATCTTCCTTTATTTATATCGACATTTTACCGCAAAAATGTAGTTTTGTGATGTCTTTTTGACATAAATCAATGATGTCTTATTACTTCAAAACGCTGGAGTTTTACGTCTTCGTCGTATCCGATGCCGGCTTTTCGTTTTGCTATGGCAATCTGGTCTTCAACGGTATCCACGCCGTCCAGATCAGGTAACAAAAGACCTCTTTTAAATCCTTTGGTAACTATAACGCCATACTTCTTTACATCAAGATAATCGGGAGAGGGAATATCTTCCGGTTCTCCAAGAACATCCACTGATATTTCCAATGCAGAAAGTTCATTCTCTGTTATCGCCGGAAATCTCGGATCCGAAGTGGATGCACTTATGGCATTTTGAATAATCTCTTCTCCAACGCATCCTGTTGTCGGAAGAATTGTTCCGATGCATCCTCTTAACTGCCCGTATTTATGAATGGATACAAACGCTCCTGCTCTCTTATCAGTCATATCCTTTGGTAAATCCTTCGGAAGACTGATTTTAGTATTTTCTTTTATGAAAGTTTCTATCGTTTTCCTCGCGAGCTTTACGTACTCGTCGGATTTATCAAGTGCCGCATCCATCGTTTCTTTCTTTTCCCCCATAGGATAAAAACTGCATATTCCGTATCCTACGCCTGTTATGTCTTCGTGTGAATATTTCGTCGCTTTTACTTCCGTTTTATCAAGAACTCCTGCCATAATCACGAATGAGCGATGTCCGCATTCGGCAGCCCTCGAGCAAAAATCTTCATCAAAATCAAAGAGTTCTCCAAAAGCCGCTCTGGAGCATACATCCATAATCCGCTCATCATATTCGGGTCCCTCTTTGACAAATCCGTATGGTCCGTATTCCTGCAGTTTATGAGATAAATCTCCGCTTGCAACGAATACTATTTTTCGATTCAGTTTATCTGCTGCTTCTTTGATTATTTCTCCAAGTCTGTAATGAGCTTCGTATGAAAGGCCTGAGAGTCCTACTCTTACTATTTTGCCGCCTTTATACGCTTTTCTTATAAAGTAAAGGGGAACCATGGTTCCATGGTCAAGCGAAGGATCTCTCTCCGCTTTTGTTCCTGCCGGGAAATTTTCGGCTTCCGCAATTTTTTCTATCTCTTTTACAAGTTCTGAATCGTAATCTTCCGAAAAAGAAACGCCCGGAGCCTGAAACATAGAAAAATCTCCGACAGTTTTTTCTCCCGGAGATATATGAAAATAGTCATAATACATTACAGAATGAGGACTCGAGATTACAATCGTATCAGGAGATAAAGCAGCGATTTCCTTCGCTACCCTCTCATACGAATCTATGGTCTTTTGAACCTTTTTTTCACTCCCCTTTCCGATATCGGGAACGATAAGCGGCGGATGGGGTACCATAAATGCTGCTAGTACTGACATGATATTTATTTAACTTGGTCTTGCAAGATAGTATCCCTGGAAATAATCCGCTCCTATGGATACCAGATAATCAAATTCTTCTTCTGTCTCGACACCCTCGGCTACAACCTTAACTCCGTAATCATGAAGCGTTGCAATGCTTTCCCTGCAATTAGCCTGTTTCTCAGGGTTTTTGTCGATATCACTTATCATGGATCTGTCTAATTTAACGATATCGGGTTTTATAAAATCAACCTTCTCCATATCGTTTATTCCGGTGCCGTAATCATCCAGCGAAAACAGATTATTCATTGACCTGACGGATCGGTTTTTCTCAATCCAGTGATCCAGTGAAAAATACGGATACTCAAGAATCTCGATAATCATTCTTCCTCTGATGTCTTCACCGAAATATTCCCAGAAAACCTGCGCTTCATCCGGCTCCAGACAATCCGAAGGGAATGAATTGATTGCAACTTTTTCCGTATAACCTCTCATGAAATATGCCTGCATGGCACCAAAGAATGTCGCAACCTCAATGATATGAAGCTTATCGGCGCCCTGATATTTCGCAATAAGATCGGTGACCGTCAAATCCTTCGGACGCATTAATGCTTCCCAGGCATAGACAGTCTTTTTGTCTTTTTCGAATATGGGTTGAAAAACATAATCAATTTGTAATTCCGCCAATGTCTTTAATATCTCTTCAGACAAGGCCAAATGCTCGTAATGAATCATATGCCGCCCCTGGAAACCTCATAAGTAGTCATATATATCTCAAATAACCCCGCAGGTCTTCCGGCCTGTGGGGTTTTTGTTTAAGCTTTGTAAAGCTTTATTCCTCAGCTGTTATACAGTTCTTTGTATTTATTTGTCAGTAAAGGATTTAGTCTATTAATTGGATGTAGGAGCAGTTCCTACTATGGCATATGCTGTATATCCACTGGGAGTAGAAGCTGTAGTTACAGTGTTCCATGATGAACCGTCAAACCAAAGTTTAACTCCATTCTCCTCATAATAAGCATACTTAACTGTATATGCAGCGTGATTTGATGAAACAGCTGAAGGCTTGTCTGCTGCTGTAGCATCTGTAGTACAATATGCTACAAATGTAGTTGCTGTAGAAACATCTGCTGTGTTTTTTACAACAGTTGCACGGTTTGTAAGTTCAGCCGGTTTCTTTCCTTCGCCATAAAGTGAGGAAAGTTCAGCCTGTGTTGCTGTTAAAAATGACTTTGCATTAAGTACATACTGTTTCTCTCTTGCTCTGTCGATGTATCC
>DFEM01000167.1 GCA_002369155.1 Lachnospiraceae bacterium UBA3802
AACGGCATAATAACGGATGTTTTGGGCCTTGCGAAACTTGAAGAAAGCACCGCAAAAGACAGACTTGAAAAGATGGATTTTTGCGAAATTGCCGCAAAGCAGGCTGAGCGGATCAAACCTCTTTTGGAAGAGAAAAATATCACATTGTCGATTGACGGTTCCTTTAATCGAAAAGCCAACAGGGCTTCTCTTGAAAGGGTAATGGACAATCTGTTAAGCAATGCCTTAAAATATACAAAAGAAGGCGGAAAGATTAATATTTATTCCAAAGACACGCCTTTTTCCAAGCATATGTTTGTGATTGAAAACACACCGATAGATGCTGTCAGCGTAAAGCCCTCCAAACTCTGGGAGCCATTCGTCAAAGGCGATGAAAGCAGAAGTGATAAAAGCGGCACCGGCCTCGGGCTTTCGATAGTAAAAAACATTTTAAACAACCTTGGATTTAAATCCCGGATTAAGATTAAAGACGGGTGGTTTAAAGTAATAATCAAATAATCTTTCTAAAACAAACGAATGTATCTGACAAATATTCTCTAAAAGACAAAGTACCTGCCAAAACGGCAGGTACTTTTTTTGTCTATTTGCTTTCACTTTGTTCCTCTTTTTTTCTTTTTGCTGCTTCCAGGATATTTGCGATACTGTCTTTTTTAAGACTTTCAGGATTGTTTTCCTGTATGCTTTTCAACACAGCCTTATTGTTTATTTCATCTACCCGGGTTTCCTGATATAATTCCTCAAGATTCTCTGTTTTATATATATTATCAAGAAGCTGAACTGCCTTTTCTGATTGATTTATATTTTTAATATTCCCGTATAAATCACTGACTGCTTTTTCTATCTTTTCTCGACTTATCTTTTCGGACATAATTATTCCAATAACGTCCGAAATATCATATTTATAAAGCCTTAACGATGCCAGTTTCATTGCAGCAATATATTCCGGAGGCAATACCCTAACTTCAAGTATATTGGAAAAAGTCCTGTAATACTTCGAATATTCCCTGATCTTTTTCGAGTAAGAATCTGTTTTCTTAAAATCCTGATTAATCCAACCCATAGGAAGATTATTTCTGTTTCCGACAGTATTTATTGCCTCGTCCATTGCAGACGAAGCCAAAATAATGGCATCAATATCAGTAGTTGATTCCCTGAATCCATATTGAGAGACTATCGCCGCCCCGCCTACCATAATTATTTCAGCCGGAATATGTTTCCCGCTCTTTTTTTTATAGTCTTTTGCCAACTCGGCCAGAAGACTGTCTATATTATCCTTGGAAAATGTTACTTTATCCATTAAACTACCTCGCATTCAACAATATTGAATTCAAGGAATTCCGGAATGGCTTTCTTCTCGGTTTCCTTACTGAAGTCTTTATTTAATAATTTCTCAGAAAGCAGCATATCGGACGGATATACTTTCTTTTCCAGTTTATATTTTCTGATTTCATCATATTCCTCGCACTGAGGCAAATCGTTACGCCGACATAAATAATCAAGCATTCCGAGCATATAAAAAGATTCGATCTTCATATTCAGTTTCCAATAATAATCTATTTTCTTTTTTTCAAGAATGTCTATAATATATTCAACTTCGCCCATTCTGCCGACCAGATGGCATTGCTCACCTCTGAACAGTTCAAAAGAATAATCCTTTTCACATAATGTAATCATTTCATCAACAGTAAGGTTAAGGGCATCTGCAACCTTCTTCACTATCCCGAGAGAGCAATTCATTAAGTTCACTTTACCGTTAACCATGTTAAACACTGTAGGATATGCTACATTCGCTTCATTGGCCAATTTGTATATCGATATTCCTTTTTCTTCAATGTATTGCTTAATATTCATAATTATTACCTCTGATATTATTATATACGTTTCCGTATATATACGCAATATTATATATAAAATGCCACGTTGAATTATCTTTTATTTTCGGATATGATTGAAAAGTCTTATACATTTAATAACCGAAAGGGCTTAAAATGACATTTAATAATTCCCCTGCATTTATATTCGATCTTGACGGTACATTAATAGATACCGAAAAATTATACAGAAAATACTGGCCAATGGCCCTTCGCGACTATGGATATGAATTGTCCGATGAAAGGGCGTTAATGCTTCGTTCGCTCGGCCGTCCGTTTGCTCCCGCCAAGTTCAAGGAGTGGTATGGGGAAGATTTTGACTATAATCTGGTTCGTCAGCGAAGAAAAGAATATGTCGAAGGGCATATTGCAAAATACGGCGTGGAATTACGCCCCGGTGTGAGAGAAATACTGACCTTCCTAAGGGATAAAAAAATCACCGTCGCAATTGCAACGGCTACGGATTTGGAACGTACAACAAAATATCTTGAAATGACCAAAATATCCGAATTCTTCACGGATATTATCTGCGCCACCATGGTGAAATGCGGAAAGCCCTCACCCGACATTTATAAATATGCATGTGAAAAATTAAACAAAAAACCGTCCGAATGCTTCGCTGTCGAAGACGCTCCGAACGGTGTTAAAAGTGCATATGATGCAGGGCTTAAAGTCATCTTTGTTCCTGACCAGGCACCCTCTGATGATACCATCAAACCGATGATTTATGCCGAATTTGACAATATCGATAAATTAAGGACTCTTTTATAAAAACTTTCCTATTACTCTTTTGCTTTCGATTCCAAACGCAATAACCTGAACAGCCCATAATGCGCAGACGCAAAGAAGCGGGATGATTGTTATATCCGCTATCATTCCGAGGAATATTAAAACAGCTATCATTCCGATGCAGGTTTTACTTACTATAACAAAAGCCTTGTAGCTTGCAATTCCGACCTGCTTCCTTTCGGCTTCATCAAATCCTTCATACCACTTTTTCCCGAATCCGAAATCATAAAGGCTTCCCTTTTTCTCGGGGTTCATGATCTTTTCAAAATCCACGATTTTCTTTTGCATATAAAAGAACACAAAATTGTAAACAAACATAAACAGAATAGTTGCAACAAAAAAGACATCATAAAGTATATTCAGGATTCTTATTCCGTCATCCAGTCTTCTTAAATTCCCGCGAATATTGTACACGGAGCAGCCGTATAAGAAAAAGAGATTGATAATCGCGAAGTTTATAAATGTTGCCAGAGAAGAAAGCTTTCTTTCAATTATATCCCAATTATCGTCCCTCTCTTCCACGTTGGCCCAAATTTTCTTTACAGATTTGAATCTTATTATGAAAGATATTGAAAAGACCAGCCCGGTTATGATTAAAAGCATCGAGAAAAAGATGCTTAAAATCTGTGTGTTATCCCTGAAAAATCCCATGAAAACATCCAGTTTTTCTTCCTGAGAGGCCATGAAATATCCAAAGAAGCCGCCAAAAACACAAAGAACGACCAGGACTATAAAGAAGATCGGTTTTTTCTTGGAATCTTCTTTTTTTATCTCTTCAAGTTTCTTTTCCTCATTCATTGGCTTCTTCCTTTCCGTCATCCTTATACTCAAATAAATCTTCCACTTTAACGCCAAAAACCCCGGCCAATTTTAAGGCCAAGGTTACTGACGGAGAATAATCTCCTCTCTCTATCAAACTGATTGTTTGTCTTGAAACATGTACCATCGCGCCCAGCTCCTGCTGGTTAACACCTATACGCGCCCGATACTCTTTTAAATGATTATCCAGAGACATAGGCAACCCCTTATAATCAAATTTTATTTTATCCTTTTATCGCGGGTAATATCATTGACAGGTAGTTCATCACAAAGAGCACAACCATAGCTGCAACGAATATTATCATTCCGGGATTTCCCCAGGCGAACTTCATTCCTTTTTCAACCTGATCTTCCGTTCTTTGGATTTTGATTTTCTTTCTTACCAAAACGACAATCCATATTATGATTCCCACAAATGCAAGGAAACCAAGGAACGCGAACCAGCCGCATAATAACAAATAGGGAATCGATGCCATCATGGCTTCTGTCATCTGAGCCTGTAATGCGGTATCACTCGGATTTGCCAGAACCTGTTTACTTAATTCCGAGTATCTGTTAACAGCTTCATAATCCACCATTCCAAGAAGCGTAACCGAAACAACGCTGGTAGCAAGGTTCATCATCATATGGAAAAGGATTGTAATCCACACCTTTCCGGTACGTACGTAAACATAAGCAAAAATCCAGCCAATGAATGTAGCATAGAAGAACTGTGAAAAGTTACCGTGGAAAAGACCGAACATTAATCCGGAAGTAAATATTGCCACAAATTCTCCGTACTTTACAACTCTGTCTATAAGAAACTTACGGAAAACAAGTTCCTCAACGATGGGAGCAAGAATACCGACTGTCAGGATTCTCCAGAAAGGATTGGATCCCATCATCAAATTACCGAGAGCGTTGGTATCTGCAATATTTACTCCAAAAGGACGTGTGGTTATAATTGTTAATCCGGTACCGAGTATTGCTCCGACGAGTACGGCACCTGCCATCATAAGCAAAGTTACTATAAATTTCCCGAATCCGAATTTATTATTCTCTGGAACTTTAGTATCCATTTTGAATATAAGCATAATCAATACAATAAGCAATGGAAACCCAATAATGTATTCCGGAAAAATAATATTAAAAAAAGCGAACACACTTGAATTAACGAAACTCTCGGGAAGTACTTTTGTAAGAACGATATTGTTAAAGAGCTGAACTATCACCGCAGCCACCATAAACATTGCCGCGGAAAAAGCATATTTCGAATATGTCTTTTTCATTAAACTGCTGTTTTCCATCTGAAATTCTCCTTAAAAAAGCTTATATAAATTTATTGTTTTTATTGTTTGACAACAAATTTTGTCTTTTTGACAACTTTCATTGTCAAAACACAGTATAATGATGACAAAGAAAGTTGTCAATAATATTTTTTCAAAATTTTTTAATTCGTGAAAAAGCCCTAAAACAGGGACTTTTTCGAATTTGATTTCACTTTATCGATAATAATTTATCGTTTATCGTTAATTTTTTGTTGACAAAGATAAATCCCGGTGTTATTCTTTGCTTGTAACAAGGAAAACTTCCGGAAAGTTTTTGAGTATAAATTTTTTAAAATATATCCGAATTTCCGCTTTGGATATTCAAAAGGAGATAACAATGAGTACAGAAAATGAAAAATTATTACAAATCAAAAAAAGTTGCAAGGGTGTTAAAACCGTATCGCAAATTCTTTTAATTATTTCAATCGTTGCTTTTACTTTGAGCGTTTTTATGGGAATCTTCTTTATCGCAGGTTCTTCAAAAATCGATCCGATTTTGCATGAGGCCGAATCTGACGGCACTCTGGACATTAAATTGGCTTTTAAAGGAATACAGATCGGAGCCGTCGAACTTCCCGATCCCGATGACTGGAGTTCTTCCGTTCCCTCCATACAGCAAAAATTCGATGAAGGATCATACAGCTTTATTTTCGGCACATATCTATTTATCATATCAGGAGCCATACTTACCACAATCGTGATTCTTTGTCTTATAAGAAGTATCTTCAATATTATACTTAAAGAGGAAACGCCTTTTTGCGACAAAGTTATCAAACGTCTTTTAATCACATTAATAGTGGCAACCGTATTCATCGGATTAACCATCGGTTGGGGCTTTGCAATCCTTGCGGGCTTTGTAACCTGGGGAATCATCACGATTATGGAATACGGCAAACAATTGCAGCTTCAGTCTGACGAAACATTATAACGGGAGGTTTTGATATGGGAAAAATAATCTTAAGACTCGACCGTGTAATGGCCGATCGAAAAATATCACTGAATGAACTCTCGGAAAAAGTCGGTGTATCAAACGTCAACCTTTCCAAGATGAAAACCGGCAAAATAAGCGCCATCAGATTCTCGACTCTCGAGGCAATCTGCGATGCGCTCGAATGCCAGCCGGGAGACATCCTCGAATACA
>DFEM01000092.1 GCA_002369155.1 Lachnospiraceae bacterium UBA3802
ATGAACCTCAGCATATTTATCAGGGAGAAGTAACCCTTAAGCTTCTCGAGGATATGGATATTGCTTCATTTGTAATTGGCAAGGAAACAAGCGATGAAGAAGTATCCTCCAAAATGGAAGAGTTCAGGGCACTTCTTGCAAAAGGCAAAAACGTGGCTTTTGTCATAAGAAAAGGTGCTTTATCCTATGATGAAAAAGTAAAATACGAAAACAACAACACAATGTGTCGTGAAGACATTATCCGTCATATTGTTAAGGTAAGCGGAGAAGACCCGATAGTATCCACGACCGGCAAGGCTTCGAGAGAACTTTTCGAGATAAGGGAAGCCTACAATCAGTCTCACAAATACGACTTCCTGACAGTGGGCTCCATGGGACACGCTTCCTCCATAGCACTCGGAGTGGCACTCAATAAAAAAGACAAAAAGATTTGGTGCATCGACGGCGACGGTGCGGCACTCATGCATATGGGCTCAATGGCGGTGCTCGGAAGCAACAAGCCAAAAAACCTCGTTCACGTCCTTATCAACAACGCATCTCATGAGACGGTCGGCGGTATGCCTACGGTAGCCGGCGGCATTGACTTTGTATCTTTGGCAAAGGCAGTCGGATATCCGAATGCAGTGTCCGCAGATACCTTCGAATCGCTGGATGAAGCGTTAAAAATCGCCAAGGAGAAAGATGAACTTTCCCTTATAGAAGTTAAGTGTTCGATAGGAGCCAGAGAGGATCTCGGAAGACCTACAACCACTGCACTTGAGAACAAAGAAAACTTCATGGAATATCTCAAAAATTAGCCATGGCAAACCCCGTTTACATTGACAAGTGCTATTCATAATTGTATAATTGCGTGTATTGGAAAAGTGAATCCGACAGGGTATAAATTCTTAAGATTAAAGAGAAAAAAATGAAGAAAATAAGATTATTATTTCTTATGTCGGTTTTGGGTTTTGCAACTTTATTTACAGGTTGTGACAAGGAAGAGACCGGCGAACCTAAAGTTAAATATTTTGTCGACGGACAGGAAGCGGAAAGTGCGCCCGACAAGAATTTTTATAAAGCCGTTTCAATAGAATCAAACAGCAAAGAAGCTACTATTGTCTGGGATGTTGCGACATGGTCACTTGAGACTTCCAACACCACGGGAAAAGAAACGGTAAATATCTATTTTGAATATCAGACCAAACCCGTTACCGTAGACGGAATCGGATTTGATACGCTGCAGGATGCATTTAATTACATCGGAGCAGACGCAAAGAGTATCTATCTTACCAAGGATGTAATCGGCGGAGGAAATACCGCAAAGGGTTCCGACATCAGAATCGAACTTGGCGGATTTACCATCGACGGTCAGGGAAAGGATACCATTATCAATAACGGCACAATGAAGATTTACGGAGCCGGTACGATTACAAACAGCGTAAACGGCGAGTATTCAAAGAGCATTGTCAACTACGGCGATCTCGCACTTATCGGCGTGACCGTTACCAATGATACCGATTCGGTTGCAATCTGGAATTCCGAAAACGGCAGCAGTATTCTTACGGTTGACAATTCGGATATTTCTCACAGCCATTCAAATGTAATGACTGTTGTAAATTCCGGAACAATGGAGATAAAAAGCGGAACGATTACCGGTGTGGGCGATTCTTTCCACCCCGTTGTATATAACAACAGAGGTTCTTCGGTTCTTACTTTGACCGGAGGAAGCATCACCAACAATTCTGACGGATATGCCATCTACAATGAATCCGGTGTAATCAATCTTGGCGGTACGACATATACCGAATCCTACAATATGCCTTCCGCCGAATAAAGGATTTTGAATAAATGATACAGTTTCTGATTGACCTTGTTAAAAACGAGGTACTGATGTCTGCGGCCTTAAGCTGGGCTTTGGCGCAGATTATCAAAACAATTATTCATCTTATAACAACCAAAAAATTTGTTCCCGAGCGACTCATAGGATCGGGCGGAATGCCAAGCTGCCATTCGGCTGCGGTATGTGCACTCGTAACATCGCTTATAATAAACGAGGGAGTCGGTTCCTACCTTGTAGCCATTGCGGGACTTCTTGCCATAGTGGTAATGTATGATGCGACGGGAGTAAGAAGAGAGACAGGCAATCAGGCCAAAGTCTTAAATGAATTCATAGATTTATTCAAGAAGAACGGTTCCGAAATATCCAATGATGACAGATTAAAAGAATTCGTCGGACATTCACCCCTTCAGGTATTATGCGGAGCTATTCTCGGTATTTGTTTTGCGTTACTTTATTGTCTTGCTATAGTCAGATAAAAAACAAAGCATCCTTCGCCTGTGAAGGATGCTTTTTCAATTTCAATTCAAAATCTTTATGCGTTCTTTTCAAGCCATTCCATATATTCTTTCAATGCATCGTGCCAGTCGGCAAACATAAATCCGTTGGTTAACCTGAACATGTAATTGTCGAGAACCGAATAAGCCGGTCTTTTTGCTTTGGCCGCATACTGATCGCTTGTAAGGCGGTTGACTTTGACATTCTTTCCCGCAAGTTTGAATATTTCTTCTGCAAAATCGGCCCAAGAGCAGATGCCTTCGCAGGTTCCGTGGAATGTTCCGTAATTCTCTGTAAAAAGAATCGAATCCATTGCCTTGGCAAGTTCAAAAGTACTGGTGGGACTTCCGACCTGATCGTATACAACGCCGATTTCATCTCTGTCTTCGGCAAGACGAAGCATTGTCTTTACGAAGTTCTTTCCGTCACCGTAGAGCCATGCCGTACGGATGATGAAATATTTGGAAGAAAACTCTTTAACGAAGTTTTCGCCGGCAAGTTTGCTTGCACCGTATACACCCTGGGGATTCGGAGTATCGAATTCTTTATAGGGCTTTGTTGCATCGCCTGCGAATACGTAATCGGTACTTATCTGCATAATCTTGCAGTCGAACTTCTCTGCGGCAATACTTAAGTTTCTGGGACCGATCGCATTAATCTTATATGCAAGATCTTCCTGATCTTCGCAAAGGTCAACGGCTGTATGTGCGGCGCAGTTGATTATCGCGTAAGGTCTGCATTTATCCACAAAAGCGATAACGTCATCAAGATTTGTAATATCGAGTTCTCCGACATCGGTATTTATGCACTCTATGTCGTCTTTTCCCTTGTAAAGATTGTTGATGGCGCGTCCGAGCTGTCCGTTCCCGCCGGTAATAAGCAACTTTTTCATTACACTGACCTTTCCGACAGTCTTAATAAGACTGAAAGTATATATTTTTTTGGTTTGCTCGTTGTTTTACGCAGTTTATTTTAGCACCTTTGCGGATAAAAGTCTATTAAAGAGAAAAGCATAAAAGATGTAGGACAAAAAGTGAACAGGATTTATAAATTAGTGGTATGAACCCTTGAAATGTGATATAATGCTCTTAATTATGAGAATTAGAATGGTATCATGGGTTAATAATGTAAAGAAACAGCCATTTTACAGTATGAACCAAAGGTTTTTCAGATGAGTAAGGATGCGAGCAAAACAACCAAAAAGAGGGCAAGGAAAAGAATAAACAATCCCAAGCCCGAACCGAAGGAAATTGCCCTTAAATGGGTGTTTGTAATTACCCCTCTTTTACTCTCTCTTATCTTCATGCTGATAAAGTGGATTTCACAGGGATTTGTTGCCCTCCCCGGAATCAAATGGAACGATGAAGCGGTTTATATAAAGCTCATAGAGACGTATTCCGATTTTTTCGCGCCCAAGGGCTATTGGGGATTTGATGCGAATCATGCGATTGTCGGTACCGGATCCGCATGGAGCCCCGCAATATTGGCACCGTATTTTATCCCGGCGATTCTTTTTCCCGTAGGCTATTCGTTCGTGTACATCTGCAATATGGTTTATATTACGCTTGCGAATGCCGCATTTTTAAAGCTTGCAAAGCCGGGATTTATAACCACGATAAAGCTTATACTTGCCGAAGTTACAAGCGTGGTATTCATCCTTTATTTAAATACAAACATGTCCGAGATGTTCAGATATGCTCTTGCGATTCTGATAGCCGGACTCCTTTACAATATGTTCTTTGAAAATTGTCCGAAGTGGCTTAAATATGTCGTAACACCGCTTGTGATTTTGTATGCCGTGCAGGTTTACACATTCTTTGCGTTCTGTATTCCGATTTATGTATTTGCACTTTTAAAAAAGAAGAAGCTTTGGATAAGAATCTGCATAGCTGTATTTTCGATGGGCTTTATCACTTTCGTAAGCTACGGACTGCTTCATCTTATTTCGAGCAATTACAACATTGCAAAGACCGAAAGCCTTTTGGCTGCACTCGGAGCGGGACATATTTTTGCGGCGGCAAAAAGCTTCCTCGGCATGATAAAAGACGGTGTAAAAGGTCTCTTTGATTTGAGATTCTACATTAAGTCAAACGGAGTATACATTTTCCATGTAATGATTGCGCTCTTGCTTATTGTAAGCTCCGTAATCACGATATTTGACAAAAAAGGAAAAGAAAAAGACAAAACAATCGCTGCCATCTGCGTATATTCGGTATGTATCTTTTTCTTCATGTACATGACGCTTTATACGATAGTTCCCGACACATTTATGAGAGGAACCGAGATTGTCATTCTCTTTTCGTTTTTCCTTATGATGATGAGCGAAGACAAATACCTTGCATGGGCTTTGATTTTATGCAATGCGACCGGACTTCTTTTCCTTCCCGTCAACCTTAAAAATTTTCAGGGAAGCGAAAGATATCAGACAGCCGAAGAGAGAAGAGAATGGAGAAGTCTTAAGGAAGAATTGCAATACGTGATTACTATCAAAGACAGCGATGATCCATGGGACAACACAATTCTTCTTTACACCATGGAACCGAGAATTATTCTTGCGATGCCAAAAGGCATGGGACTTAATTTTGTATTGCACAATGATTTTTACGGCAGGGATCCCGGATATATTTTCATCTCAAAATACACTCATTTTCGTGAAGACTGGATTGAGCAGGATTACAGCGCTCTCATGATAGAGCATGATGAAAGTATTTATTACAATTACGATTGCGTTTACGACTCAAACGGATACATTTGCTATCAAAGAAACGACATGTATTCGGGAAAGAACGAATAGATGGAAGATAAAGTCAGTGTTGTTATTCCCGTGCACAATGCGGAAAAGTTCATATCGGAAACCGTAGCGAGTGTGCTTGGGCAGACATACGAAAACATAGAGGTTATTCTTTGCGAAAACAACTCGACGGATTCGACAAAAGAAATTCTCTCAAAAATCGACAATCCGAGAGTTAAAGTATTAAATCTTACGGATGTGTCGGATGCCGCGGGAGCAAGAAATGCCGGTGTTGAAAAAGCAGAAGGCAGATTTATAGCATTCCTTGATGCGGATGATTTGTGGGATAAAGAGAAAATAAAAAAGCAGCTTGAATTTATGAAAGAAAGAGGCGCCGCATTCAGTTTTACAGGATATGAATTCGGCAACGAAGAAGCAAAGCCTCTGGGGAAAATAGTCAAGGTTCCCGAGAGCATTACATACAAAGAAGCACTTAAAAATACGACGATTTTTACTTCGACCGTAATGTTTGACATGAATTATCTTGCAAAAGAAGACATAGAAATGCCGAACATTAAAAGCGAAGATACCGCTTTGTGGTGGAAGCTTTTAAGAGAGAATACAAAAGCTTACGGCTTAAATGAGAATCTCGTCATATACAGAAGACCTTCTAAGTCGCTTTCTTCCAACAAATTCGAAGCGATTAAGCGAATCTGGTATTTGTACAGGGAGTGGGAAAAACTTTCTCTCGTAAAAAGTGCGTATTATTTTGTGGGATGGGCATTTCGTGCCGTTCTTCGAAGGATTTAGTTTATTGAAAGGAACGTTCGCACCGCGCGGCGTAAGTTTTAAAATATGGGAAAGAAAGATTCCATAAAAAGAATATTGGTTTTGCAGCTCGTAACATTTGAATTTATTCTCGATGTTTTGGGCTATGCTTGTGTTTGGTTTTTCATCTACAAGAAGATGATTCAACTTCAATTCTGGCAGAAGGGCGATATGCTTGTCATCGGCATTTACGCCATCACTTTAAGCAGCCTGCTTATGGTATACGGCGGCGGAAAAGTCGGGTATTTAAGAAGCTTTGAAATCTTTTTATCGCATGCATTTTCGCTCATTGCATCAAACCTTGTTGCGTATGCGGTCATCTGCCTTATGAACGCGCATGCAATCGACCCTAAATACATCCTCATCATGACTTTGGTTCAGATTCTCTTTGCGCTTGGATGGTCATATCTTGCCAACTACATATATCGATCGGTTTTTGCCCCGAGACAGCTTTTGCTTATTGCAGGCGAACGTCCCGTGGATGAGATAATCGAAAAATTCAAGACAAGAAAAGACCGCTTTGAAATCGTTAAAATCATGAATATCTCCGAGGGAGAAGAAAAGATAATGGAGGAAATTCCAAACAGATACCAGGGCGTTGTTGTATGGGATATCCCTCAGCATTTAAGAAACAATATTCTTAAATTCTGTTACAGCCGTTCTATCCGTGTCTACATGATGCCCAAGATTTCCGACGTTATCATACAGGGTGCGGACGTGCTTCACTTTTTCGATACTCCGATTCTTTTGACAAGAGAGTATCCTCTTAATTTCGAACAAAGATGCATCAAAAGATTAATCGATCTTTTCTGCGCGATCGTTCTTATAATTCTGACTTCGCCGATTATGCTGATTACGGCCATTTTAATTAAGATAACCGACGGCGGACCCGTATTATACAAGCAGGTCCGACTCACGATTAACAACAAGAGATTCAAAATCATCAAATTCAGATCCATGAGAGTCAATGCAGAGGCTGACGGACAGGCGAGACTGGCATCAAAGCACGATGACAGAATCACATGGATAGGAAAGATAATAAGAGCGGTTCGTATCGACGAACTTCCCCAGCTTTTCAATATCGTGGCAGGCGATATGTCCTTTATCGGACCCAGACCCGAGAGACCGGAAATTATTGAGGAATACATGAAAGAAATGCCTGAATTTGCCTTCAGAACCAAGGTAAAAGCAGGTCTTGCCGGCTATGCTCAGGTTTACGGCAAATACAACACCACTCCGTATGACAAGTTGAAACTTGATCTTGCTTATATTGAAAGTTATTCCACATGGATGGATATAAAACTTATGCTTTTGACATTAAGAGTTCTTTTAACTCCCGATGCTACAGAGGGAGTAGATGACAACCAAGTTACTGCTTTAAGGCCCGAGGAGGAGAACGATGAAAGTACCGTACAGTAAAGAACCCGTTGATTTCAGACTCTTGATTTTGGTATCCCTTAAAAGAATAAGATTTATTATCTACGGAATCTGCCTTGGAGCGCTTCTTCTCGGAGGCGGGTATTACCTTGGGCGAAATATCTTCTCCGGAATGCCGATTTATCATGCGGATGCGGAAGTGTATCTTGAGTATATCGACAATGTTGAGATAGAAAATATATATATCAACAAGCAGACCTGGGAAGACCTTGTTTACAACGATATTATTGCGGATTATGCAGCCGATGAGATAGGCAGGAGACTTGATATCGAGGAAGTAAAAAATAAGGTTTCCGCCACACTTTTAACTGACACGAGAATCGTGGTGGTAAGCTGCGAATCGACAAGTCAGGCCGAAGCAAAAATGCTTGCTAACAAATACGCGGAGGCAATTGTACGTTTTGCTCCCGAATTAAAAGAGATTGATGACGCAAGAATCATAAAAAGAGCAGCCACGGCATATAAGGTAGGTTTTGAAGACAGAACCTGGGCCATGTCCTTTGCTGGAGCTATCCTCGGACTTGTAGTTTCGGCTCTCGGGCTCGTCCTCTATTTTGTATGGGATTCGTCAATTTATATTCCTTCCACCACAGAGATAAGATACGGCATACCTACCATCGGCCTTACCACGGATCAGATGCGAAAGTACAGCCTTAATACCGAGGACAGTTACCTTGGAGACATGAAGCGAAAAGGCAACAAAAAGACCGAATTCTACAGATTGTGGATTCAGGTTAATTATTTAAAGATAACCAAAGGATATAAGAAAATAGCCATTGTCGGTACTTCGTTAAATGACAATACCGATTATGTTGTAAACCTCATCAACAGTTTCGTAAAAGAAAAAAGAGAAGAGGAAATATTTGAGATAGACCGTTGCAATATCAAAAAAGAGGATGCTTATTTTTCAAGTCCCGAGTACGAAATCGTGGCACCGGGCTCTGTAAATAACGATCCCCGCATTGCTGCGACTGCCGCAAAATGCGATGCGACAATCGTGTTGATCAAATCCGGAGATCACAACGGCAAACTTGTTGAGAGAGCGCTTGACCTCTTAAGACTTCAGGAAGCAAATGTGGTCGGAGCAATCCTTTACGATGTTAATTCCGCTCTTATTAAAAAATACGTATTCTCTTCGTTCAGCAGTTCGTACAGAAAACTTAAGGAAGATATTTACAACGTTCGCAATGCAGCCGAAGAGGGTATTGAAACCACGCAAGACGAAGAAAACACTTTGGATTAATTAATCGAAACTGTCGGAGATAAAAAATGAGTCTGACGCTTCTCGTATCGGCGCTTGAAAAAAATCCTGACGAACTAATCGAATCCATGCATATTGCATCCGATGCGGTAATCGTCAATCAAAGTAACAGTGATTCAAGCCGTGAGGTTAAGAAGGATTCAAACAGAATAAAAATCATCGAATCTCCCACAAGAGGAGTCGGAGTAAACAGGAATCTTTGCATAGACAATTCCTTCGGCGACATTCTTTTATTCGGAGATGATGACATCGTATATGACAAAGATTATGCAAAAAAGGTATGCGATGAATTTGACAAACATCCGGAGGCCGAACTTATAACTTTTAATGTTTCGGTATGTGATGAGAGAAGAACCTATACAAACGAGGGATTCAAAAAACTTTCATCGATGAATATCGGAAGATATCCCGCTTACAGCATTGCGGTAAAAAGAGATGTTCTTTTGGATAAAAAAGTCAGATTTTCGCCACTTTTCGGCGGCGGAGCAAAGTACAGCAACGGAGAAGATTCGCTTTTCTTAAAAGATGCATTTAAAAAGAAAATTGCCATGTATGCGACCGATGTTCATATCGGAGAAGAGATTCCGCGTGAATCCACATGGTTTGAAGGCTATACGGAGAAGTTTTTTCATGACAGGGGAGTGCTTTTTGCGTTTCTCTACGGTAAGAATGCCTGGCTTTGGAGATTTCGTTTTATCCTCGTAAAAAAAGAAATGTTTGAGGGAAAAATAAAACGCGGCGAAGCCAACCGACTCATGAA
>DFEM01000124.1 GCA_002369155.1 Lachnospiraceae bacterium UBA3802
AGCGCTGTAAAGGCTTCGGTAGAAACACCGAAGCCTTTTTTATTCCCAAAGTTTATTTTACATCGTATTTATTATCTGCTGAATTCTTCTTCAGGTACCATTCCCATGGAGATGTAGGTGACACCATAATTTTGTCCTATCGGATTACCGAATTCAGCAAGGTACCATTTATCATCATAGCAAACGCAGAGCATTAAAAGTTTATAATCCTCATGTGCAATATTAAGTTCTACTGCGACTTCTTCAACATCAGAACCCCAAATCTTTTCTTTGTCTTCCAATGCTTTGTCTATCACTTGGGTATTGGGAAGATTGAAATCCTCCAAAGTAAGGAAATCCCCGATTACAATACTTTCCAACATTGGATTGGTTGAGAGAAAATTCATTACCGACTCGGCAGATACATCTTCATCGTCAAATCTGATTTGTTGATTAATGTTTTCAACTATCCTTTTGTCCGGACTGTTATGTTCAATTATCTGCATCATCTGTTTTTGAATACCGCCGAAGATATATGCTCTTCTGCTTTCTATATTCATATCCCTTGACATATCCGAATCAAAGTAAAATCCGGAAGTCATCTGTCCCCCGTTCGTTATAAATGCAGTGTATGACTGTATATACTCGTAGTATGCTTTCATATCAAAATTATCTGCATAAGATTCCACAGCAAAAGTTGACATGGCGCCTTCAAGATTTTCCTCTTTTAAATACTTCACATATGCTTCGACAGCTTTTTCGGGAGAGCTGTATCCTTCACCCTCTACTTTTACTTTGTTCCCTTCATTATCTGCTGTCTTCTTTGAATTCAACCCCAAAGGACTGCAGGAAATTAATGATGTTAACACCGCTCCCATTGTAACACTGATAATCAAAATTTTAATTTTGTTTAATATCTTTGAATTCATGTTCTTTCCTTTCTGCTCGAACTTTTATTTCCATATGCCTAGAATATCATACTTTGGGCAAAAACAACATAAAAAAGCATCTTTATACCTTTTACCGATATTGAAGCAAAAAAAGCATTATGTTATATTGAATTTACGGCATTGTATTTATGGGGGAATTTACAATGAAAATCAAAAAAATCTTAAAACAGTTTTTATGTTCTTTTTCCGCAATCGTTCTTTTTTGTTCCTTAATTCTTTTTCCGCTTAAAGCTAATGCGTATGAAGACGATGTTTTCGTTTCGCCCAAAGCCGACGGAGAAATAACAATCAATCTGCTTGTTGCAGAAATCAATCCCACTCTCACATCCCTTAACGGAAAGCCTTTCGGAAACGGAAACACTACAATTTCGGCTTCGGATTATTTTCACTTTTCCGGTGAGGAAAATCTTAATAACTGGATTGCCAATTTCGAAGAAGTTTCGCACAACACGGTTAAATTTAATGTTGTAGACAGGATTATAATAGATGAATTTCCAAAATACATGTCGCTGGAATCTCTCGATAATGAATCTTTTCAAAAATTATTTATAAGAGATGCATCAGGTTACGGTGACTGGTATTCGGGAGTTACCAATCCCGATTATGCCAAATATGACACAGCGGGAGATCTCGATTACGAATATTATGTCGAAAAACTCGACTTGGCAAACAGGAGAAATGCGGGCGAATTCGATATGCTTTATTTAACGGGAATCGATCCCCTGTCACCGTACGAGACATGTACAATCGGTAAAAATCCTTTCTGGGTTAACGGCATCGGTTGTTATGCCGACTGTCCGAATTTCCTTGTCGTAACACCGACTTTTTCAAGATTTGACGGTTCCATAGAAAACATAGGTCATCTTGCGGAATTTATGCTTGGTTATAATTATTCGGATGTCCCTTATGCCGAAGATTATCTTGACGGAAGTGATTATTTATCATTAAACGACTGGGAAAAATACAGTCTATGCAAATTCATTGCAACTGACAATACCGAAATATACGGATACGGAATGGTACATTTCTCACCCAACTCCGACTCTGATTACGACTGGTCCAATCCGAATAAAGTAAAGTATTACAAGGACTGGAAAAACGGCGAAGAGATCTCGGATTTCTCCCCGTCTGAATGCTATCTTAACAATCCGCAGTTTGCTTATAATGACGATCCTTGCATATCGCACCACAGATGGTGGTTCTACAACATGCCCTGCGAGGATGGTCGTGACGAAGACGGTTATTACAAAAACTGGTGGAGATACATCTTCACGGCTGATTACGTAACGGATGTCATGAGCGACAAAAGTTTCAATGCTTCGAAAGCTCAGATTGAGCCGGGTGAAAGAAAGCCGCTTTTATTCAAATTGCGTTATCTCGATGCTTATATTGTAGAAACCGATGTGTTGGAAAGTTCTGCCGCAGTAAACGTTTCGGACGAAAGCATACTTTCGCTGGAGAACGGTGAAATCGTAGGATTAAAAGAAGGTGTCGCCAACGTAGAAATTAAAATTGACGGAAAGACGCTTACATACGAAATAACCGTAGCCAAAAACGAAGAGCCTGAAGAAACAATATCAGATGAGGATACCATCGAACCAATAGATAAAGAACCCGCTGACATTACACCTGCTCTCGCAGATACTACGCCTGAAGATTCAATTCAGTCTGGCATCGGATCAGTTGCTGTTATCGGCATTGCAGGCGGTGCTGTTGCTCTGGCGATTATAATAGCGATTGCAATTCTTATAATATTCATAAAAATGAGAAAAGAGTAACGAAATGTTACTCTTTTCTTTTTTAATCTATTCATAAATATTTACGAAATACGGCTGGTTGGGTCTGCCGCCTTCAGAGGTATCATCAAATTTTCCGTAAAGATTGCCGTTTGATTCGTCAAACATTGTGGCAAGATATTCAGTAAAGGTAATTCTCATATTGGGGTTAAAGTTTTCATATACAAGTTCTGCTTTATCTTCGTTAAAGTGAACTACATTTACCGTAGTATCATTTGTATCCTCTGAGAAAGTTGAATAAACAACATACTCTCCGTTTGGCGATACAAATACTTCGCCGCCGAAATACACACCTTCGGCCCCTATCGTTACATCATAGGATGTTTCTTTGTAATTACCGTTTGCATCTTTGGCAATTCTTACAATCTCATCATCTGAAGCCAAAACAAATGCATTTCCCTTAAAGCACATTGCATTGCCGTAATATTTTTCTGTTTTAAATCCTTTCTCTAACGAATGATCTGCACTTGCACCGGGATCTATGAACGCCAGGCCGCTTTCTCCGGGAATCTTATCAGGTTCCGCCGGCATACTCATTGTTTCATATTCCTTATGTGTACGAATCTCTTTTTCATTAGGGTCAAAATAATAACGGACTGCAATCTTACCGTCATCCCTTACACCAAGTATGCCTATAGAGTAATGGCTGTCATATTCTGCAATGAGTTCTTCTTTGTTATCACCGTAGACTCCGTAAATTCTTGTAACATAGTTTGCCTTAAAGTCAAATCCGCATGCACATTGTTCTCTGTCTGACAAACTTACATACATTGCGCTTCCGTCAGGAGCAAGTGTATACGTCTCATAATACCAGCCTCTTTCATACGATTTGACGAATGTATTCAAAAGATTGCCATCCATGTCATAGTAGGATGCAATAATACTGTTACTATTACCTCCGTCGCCGTGCGATTCGGTAATCATACCAAATCCCTGTCCTTCATAAACTACTGTCTGGGGCCACCACTCTCCGTAATTGTTGAATTCAGCGGTTCCCACTACGGTATCGGATGCGGCATCATATACCTGTATCTGCGTTGTATTATGTCTGCCATCTACATCCGTAAGGATAATATATCTTCCATCGCCTATTATTTCAAAACTGAATGCATCCGGAAACTTGCTTCGGATATCAACATTAACCGCTATCGCTGCCTGCGTGGGAGCTTCGCTCGTTTCAGAAACTGTTCCCGTTTCGTTTTCTCCGGTCTCGTTCGTTTCTGTTTCAGAACTGACAACTGTTTCTCCCGTTTCTGCCGGGCTTGTCTGCACGCTTACCGTCGTATTAGCGTTTGCACATCCCGTTATACATACCAAAGATAATGTTGCTATGCACATCAATCTTTTTAATTCTCTTGCTTTCATTTATATTTCCTCCATAACTTTAATCAGTTTCTTTTCGAAAAGCTTACGTTTTGTATACGAAAGGAAATATATTTTTTATGGCTATATTTTTTTAACTACTCAAAAAGTTCGCCTAAACCGAACAATTTCATATAAATGAGCGAATAATTATCGCTCGTGATTTCTCCGTTAACCACTTTAACTTCAAGTTTGCCTTCACTCATTATTTCCAGGGAATTCGGGTACGAATAATTTATTCCCACAGTAAATTCATCTACTTCATAAACATTCCATTTTACAGTGTTTTCAACGTTGTTTATAAACAAAGACATATCTCCGTTTGTATCTTTTATAACTTCATCATCGAATCCCGAAACGTAAATAATGGTGTCAACAATTCTGCTATTGTTAAGCGTCTCTACCAAATTATTCATCTTTCCGGTCTGACTGAAATAATCATCCAGATTAAATTCTTTCTCTCCGTTATAAAACATTTCTTCAAGATTCCAATCCAAATCCGGAAACCTCAATCTTGATACAAGACAATTCCCTAAAGATGCAGAATTATCAGCAGGGTTATAAACTTCAATTCTTATTTTCCTGTTTTTCCTTACAAGTGTGATGTTTTCAGCTTTGGTTTTGGACTGAAGACTATCCGGCGCACCTGCATAAACAGCAATAGCAGAGGTATAATCTTCGACTTCCCATCCGTTATCAAATAATTCATTTACTTTAAACGGATATTCATATGTGTCGCCGCCTATCATGATATTTTTATATGTAGTTTCATTAAATTCAGAACCGAGTTTTGACAATATGATTCTTTTACTAATAAACATCTTCCTTTTTTTGTCAACAGTTTATTCTTCCTGTTTTCTCTTCGCTAAAATATATTGAACAATAATCGTTTTTCCGTTATTCTGTATCTATAAAGGGGGATATACATATGTTTGAAGATGACAATTATTATGGTTCCATTAATCAGGACAAAGAGCGCGAACAAAAACTGATGCAAGACAGGAGGGATCGTACCCATAAAAGAGGGCTGTATTATTTCATTCTTTTTTGGCTTACAATTCTGTCCATACCCTTAACATTTCTTGGTTCGATTGCAGGAGCAGCAGAAGTCTTTTTATTCAATACCTCACACGTCCTTCTTCTGATGTCTGCCGTCGTTATTGCTATCGGCATTGCAATCGTCGTTCTTTTATTTTTACTCGGTAAAGATGAAAACTGTTTTACCATTGCAGCCATTGCTTATATCCTGCAGGTTTTGTTTAATTCAATCTCTGAATTCCTGCCCGACAGCCTGTTAAAAGTTATTTTGTCGCTTCTTACCATGGTTGCTTCGCTGTTTTATCTGTTCGAATTTATTAACGGCAGCATTTACATTCTTGCAGGTGTAGATGACTATCTTGCAGGTTCGTGGGAAACACTTAAAAAAATATTTATATACGCCGCTGTCGGCTTTGTTATATGTTTAATACTTGTTTTTATTCCATTTATTAGTATTTTGGCAATTCTGGCTATGATAATAGGCGTAATAGGATTAATCGTACTCGTAATTTGGCAGTGGGTTCTTATGTTTAAAACAGCCCGGGCACTCAGGAACTTTTAATTCAAAAATAAATAACAATATGGACTCAAAAATTCAGCGTATAGTTTAGCATTAAGACATGGGTAAAAACAACAAACACAAAAAAAAGAAAAAAGAAGATACAATTCTTAAAGAAACTCTGATGTTGATTAAAGAGTGGTGGGTAAATCTTTATCTTTTTTTGATGTTTGTTGTTTTCCTTTTTTATGCTCCCGATAAATACGGTTATATCGGCAATAACAAGATAGCATTCTTTGAAAAGGTCACTGCCGTATTCCTGACAGTCTTCGCCTTATTCGAAATTTTCTCTTTATTTAATAAAATAATAAGCAAAGAAAAACTGTCATTTAAGACTTCCTTAATCGAAAAGAGTGTGATTATTTGGGGCATATGGATTCTTATTTCATTCGCATTCAGTTCATACAAAAAAGATTCTCTTTTCGGATATGAAGGCTGGAGAATGGGTTTATATGCTCAATCAGCCATACTTCTTTCCTTTTTTGCAGTCAAAAAAACAGTAAAGAAAACAGAAAAGATATTATGCTTGGCTGTAGCTGCTTTGGTAATCGAAAGTTTTATGGTTATCCTTCAAAGATTGGGATTCGATCCATTTGGTTTTTATGAAAATATGGGTTTCATGGATTGGAATCGAAGAAATCTTTTGGGAACAGTCGGAAACATAAACTGGCTTATGGGTTATCAAATATGCGTTATTCCCGTGCTGATATGGTTTTACATTTTATCTGAAGAAACATATAAAAGAGTCTTGTTCGGAATCGGAACATTCTTCGTGATTGCTGCGATATTTTTACAGGGAAGCAGCAGCGGTTTGGTCGCACTTTCAGGAATCATTTATATTTTGCTTATTATTTACTCAAAGGATGCCGCCAGGATTGCAAGAATTCTTGAAATATTATTGGGAATGTGTGCTTTTTGGTTCATTTTCAGTATTTTAGACGTGAAGCTTCTTGAACCCGAAGAGATGGATACGACAAGAATATATTCAATATTATGGATTATTCCGTGCGTGGTTTTGCTGGTTATCATATTCGCTGTCTATTATTACATTAATAAAACCAAAAAAGAAACATTACCCAAAACATTATCAGTTCTTATTAAAGCATGCCTGATACTCTCTTTTATATTCGGAATCTGTTTGATTGCGGCACTTCAAATATCTGATACATTGTGGCAATTGCTTGGCGCCAAAGAAAGCCTTAGAATAACCGAGTTATCCGGAAGCGGGCGAATTCTTTTGTGGAAAAAATGTTTGGAATACTATTTTTCGGACAGTAATGTTAAGGAATTTATCTTCGGTGTCGGACCGGATTGTTTTGGATATTGGTATCAGACAAAAGACATTGTGATTCCTGTAGAAGGAGGGCCTTTTGCAGGGGCTGTTTTTACCAACGGACATAATGACTATCTGACCGCTCTTGTGAATTACGGAATAGCCGGATTACTAATTTACATTTCAACTTTTGCAACAATGCTTATTACCTTTTTCAAAAAAAGAAAAGACGTAAGCAATTGGTCTTTATTGGGATTAATGATGCTTACCGGTTATGTATTAAATAATATGTTCAGTTTTCAACAAGTATGCGCCACACCGATTTTTTATCTTGTTATGGCGATAATTATTCACGAAGTCGATTCATCAAAGAAGAGTACTCGGTAAGATTTTGACAACAAAAAAAACATGAAATAAAATAAATATGTATTTCGAGCGGTTCGAAATATGCTGTGTAAAATATAAGGAGGGAAAAATGAGAAAAAGAAAATTTTACGGGATTGTAGCAAAATTTTTGATTGCTGTTTTATTGATTCCTGTTTTGGTAATGCTTGACGGCAACTCAATAACTGCAAATGCTGCTCCTAACGATGGCAAAAATTACTGTTATTTTGGTTACACAAAAAATTCCGAAGGCATATACCAAATATCTGAATTTGACAAGTTAAAAATGGATTGGTATTCCGGAAACGGTGCTCCTCAAGATTTTAAGGGTTTAAATATCAAAATCGCAGTAGGTTATTATTATGATTATTTCGGAGAATATTCTGACTTAATGTATGTTAGATGGATTCAGGAAAATCCTGAAGTTAATGTAACCAACCCCGGAGCAACCAACAGTTTCAATACAATGAGTTTTGAAAATAAATTCGGGATTATATCAATTGAATCTTATAATATAAACGGCATTACATATCCAAATGGTTATTATTCCGCAATAGGAGTTTCGGAATTTTGTAATTCGAGCAGCATCAGAGTAACGTTTAGCCCATTAGTACAGGACGGCTTGGTATACAGCTATTACAAGGTTACTCGTCCTCATTCGGAAATATCCGCATCAGGAAATAACACTTCCAGCGGTAACAATACTTCCAGCGGTAACAACACTTCCGGCGGTAATCACAAACCCGGAGAAAACGTCAAACCCGGAAATACAACAAGCGGCAATAATACTCAGCCCAATATACCGCAAAAAGGAGATCCTATACTTCCAAAAAGTGCCATTGATAAGATAGAAAGTAATTCCAGTCTTATTCTTTACTATCTTTTGGAATACAACGGACAGAAATACTTATTATTGATAACCGGCGAGGATGCCGCCCATAATCCTCTAATCGAGTACAAGAGTGCTGAATGGTTATCCCAAAACTTCGGAATTGCTGTCAGCACAACAACAAAAGCAGGAAAATATTATGTAGGCACCAAAGCGGATGCACCGGAGATTCTAAAAAAACTTGGAATAACAAAAAATTCTTTAGGGAAAAAACCGAATTATAATCCACAACCGGGAATCGGTAAAAAATAGTTTCCGAAATACTCCGCATAAGAAAACGGGAGCGCTTAGCACTCCCGTTTTTTATGTTTCCTTTTATTCTCTGTTTTTAAGTATTTCGTTTTCGCTTATTTTATTTATCTTTCGCATCAGAGAAAGGTTGATGATTTCATACAAAAGCATTATTGTTCCGAATATTATCAGATAGAAATACCACTTGAATTCCAGATGCATCGAGCATGCAACATTTGCAATAAACGACGGGAATAAAATGTCTATAAGTTTTTTTGCCACGGGAATTGAAATCAGTGCTCCGACCATTATGACTATTCTGTTGCCGTCAAGGTATAGTTTCTTAACTTCCCTGTCGCGGTAACCTAAAATCTTAAGGAGCGATATTCCTGTTTTGGCACGATCAATCATAACCGAAAGCATAAGATACATTACTATACAAAAGATAATTATCGACATGACAATCAGCATGGAAAACATGGGAACCATAAGTTTCAAAAATATACCCGCCGCTTTGTCGATATCGGCTTTTGATATAACGGAATACAATCTTCCCTCTTCAATATCAAGTTTCTCATCAGAGAGAATAATATTATAGTAATCTTCCTCTTCTCCGAAAAGTTCCCTCATGCTGTCTATATCCATAAATACCGTGATTCCCACGGAATACGGAACGACATCTTCAATCGTAAATGCATAATCAATATCTTCCGCAGTATCGGTAAATACTATTTTGTCTCCGACATTAACGTGATATCTTTGAACTATCGCATCGGAAGCGACAATCTTGTTTTTTCCTTTTACGGGTTTTACATCAAAGTAGGGATTGTCATCATCTATGCCCATTATGGTTATATCAAGATTGTATCCGTACTGCTCTTTTTTAAGTGTCGTTATAAAGCAGGGTTCTCCACCCTTCGGAGGCTCCTTTGTCGGATATTTGTAAGTATACATATAATTGTATTTTGTATCCTGACTGTTAAGTCTTCCGACACTTTCGCAAAGCACGTAACAATCCATGCCGAGCATAAATATAAGGAGCGAAATAATCATTCCGAAAATGACCGTAATCGCTGTTCTTCTCTCTCTTATTATCTGCCTAATTCTGTATGTTGATATAAACGATAATTTTCCGATTTTTATATCTTTTCCCTTGCTTATCTTCTGCTCATTTCGAAGCAATGAAAGCGCTGTCCTTGAGAGGCTTTTGTTTATTACAAGGAAGTTAACGACAGCGGAAACCAATGCCGGCATTACTATTGCATACAACACCAGATAAAGAGGTGCTCTGCACGGCATATCCGGAATTGAAAAATAAGAATAACAGTCTGCCATCTGCCATTTGCATCCGAATCTGCTCATGCCGGCAAGACCGCCGAGTGTTCCTCCCAAAAATGCAACCATGGTTGGGATGAAAATATAATGCAATACCAAATCGCTTTTCTTTGCTCCAAGCGAATACAAAGCTCCGATTACACTGCTTTCGGTTTTGATCTGATGAATAACAAATACCGATAAAACATATGTTAAAAGAACGATAACCATGACACCCGCATAAAGGCCTACGGTTTTATCAACTTCAACATCTCCCGCAGCTCCGCCGATTCTTATGTTTTCATCTTTTTTCATAAACTGCGTAATATTATCGGGTGATTTAGAAAAGATTTTATCAAGCATTTCATCCGACTCTTCTTTAAGATCCTTTACGCCGTCTTTTAATTCTTTTACACCGTCTTTTAACTCAACTGCACCGTCTTTAAGTTCCAAAACTCCGTCATCGAGTTCATCACCTGCATCAGCGGCTTCTTTAACGGCATCATTCAATTCTTTTGTGCCGTCATACAAATCTTTTGCACCATCTTTAAGTTTAACCGTTCCGTCTTTTAATTCGGCTACCCCATCATCCAGTTCCTTGGTTCCTTTTGCCAGTTCCGATGCTCCGCTCTCCAAAGCTTTGGCGCCCGAAAGTGCCGACTCGCTTCCCTTCGCAAGTTCCGCAGCACCTCTCGCAATTTTGTCCGCTCCGTCAGTATATGCTCCCACACCTGATACATATTGCGATATTCCGTCAAGCGATGCTTTTGCGGCATTTATTTCTTTTGCATCCATTCCGAAAGACTCAACCATCTGTGCAAATTTGGTAAGTTCATCACCGTAATTTTCTTTATTGAGAGAAACCTTCGGTATGTCCATTCCCGTCATTGCGATGATTTCATCAATCTTTGCATTTATCGTATCCTGAGTCGATAATAAAATCGCATTAAAAATCTGTTCTGCGCCACCCTTTATCGACTGGCTGTTTTGACTTAATGCACTGCTGCCGTCTTTTAAGGAATTTGCTCCGTCTTTCAATGAACTCAAGCCGTCTTTTAATGAGGTGCTTCCTTTCTTTAATTCATTGGCACCGTCATTCAGTTTGCTGCTACCGTCTTTTAATTCTCCGACTCCTTTATCAAGTTCGTCCACTCCGTCTTTAAACTCTTTTACTCCGTCAAGCAGTTCGCTGCTGCCGTCATAAAGTTCATGAAGTCCGTCCTTAAATTCCGAAGTGCCGTCTTTTAATTCATCCACTCCGTCGACAAGTTCCTCGGTTCCGTCATAAAGTTCGTCCACACCGTCGACCAGATCGTTTATTCCATCCTGAATTTCATCTCTTTTACCGTATGTATCTGCAAGCATTTCCTTATAGTAAGGATCGTCAACTTTTTTATAATCAAAGTCAAAATCCTTAATCATCTGCTTTAATTCATCAGATGTAATTGAATCATTTAAAAGAAATGCGTAAGTTACATCTTCACTGCCGGCATGTTTGTCTTTTTTTAGGAGATTGTAATCCTGCTCGCATACAAAAGCAGTTCCGAACACGCTCGAATCAATGGAAGTATCCGATAGTTTCCTGTAAGGAGCATCATAATCCGCACTGCTTCCGATTCCGGAAACAATATATTCTTCATCTCCTAATTTAATGGTATCGCCGATTTTAATGTTTTTCTCGACGGCATATCTGTTTAACAAAACAATCTCGCCGTGTGATGCGGCTTCTTTTCCTTCATCCAAAGTTACAAGATCAATCTTTTCTCTGTTCGCAAATATTCTTAATACGGAATCATCTTCAAGTGTATAGTCAAAACTTGTATGTGACTCAACCGTCACGCCCTTATCTTCGATTGCTTTGATTTCTTCAGGTGTAAAAGGATTAAAAAGAGTTACCTGACAGTCCTCAAGATGCGTTTTCTCCTGCAGTTCCTTTGTTCCTTCGATTATGGAGTACGCACTGTCTACAATGGCAACGACCAAAAACATGCATACTGCAATGAGTAAAAAAAGTGCGAAATATCTGAAGAAATTCTTTTTTATATCTCTCAGATATCTTTTAAACAAAACCCTTTTCATTACAGATCCTCCAATTCTCTTGCAGGAATTCTTGTTTCGTTGATGTATTCGTCTTTAACAAGTCCGTCTTTAAGATAGATGACTTTATGCACCATGTTCTTAATTGAATTGTTATGTGTGACTATAACCATGGTCGTGTTATACATTTCATTTATTTGCTCAAGAAGCATTAGAATGTCGCGTGAAGTATTCGAGTCGAGAGCACCGGTCGGTTCATCGCAAAGTAAAAGCTTGGGATTTTTTATAAGCGCTCTTGCAATCGCACATCTCTGCTGCTGTCCGCCGGAAAGCTGCGAAGGGAATTTGTTCTGATGTTCGGTCAGCCCCAGCACATCCAAAAGCTCGTTCATGTTAAGAGGATTTTTCGTAAGATATTCGCAAACCTGAATGTTTTCTTTAACGGTAAGGTTCGGAACAAGATTATAAAACTGAAAAATAAATCCAAGATTATCTCTTCTGTAGTCGGCAAGTTTCTTATTCTTCATTCCGAATATTTCTGTCTTGTCTACGATGACCGATCCGGAATCCATGGTATCAAGTCCTCCGATACAGTTAAGCAAAGTAGATTTGCCGGAACCTGAAGTTCCCTGGATTACACACATCTGGCCTCTTTCAACTCCGGTGGTTACACCCTTTAAAACCTGAACGAAGCTTCCTCCTTCCCCGTAACTCTTTTTGACATTCTTGATTTCTAAATACATTTTATTCTCCATTCCACTGCAACTTATGTAAGCGGCAGTCTATATATTTTCTTTTTACATAACAATGTTATGTTGATGTTATTTTTTTACCGCTTCCGGTGGAAGCGGTATTTTGCTTACTTCTTCTTTGCTTTTGAGGATTTTTTCTTTTCGCCGCCATCATTGACAGGCACCATAACCAGTTTAATCCAGCCTATTACGAGATAGTTCATTATGCTTTGAATTCTCTTTTGTGCTATGCTTTCGTCTTTCTCATGCTTAATAACATGTGCTACCGAATCAACCGTGGTGTGCGCCATCCAATGCGTCATAAAAGGGTCATATGTGTAATACTTCGAATCCTTGACCATAAGTACCGTTGATTTTTCAATGAGTTCAACAAATTCATCTATTTCCTTATCCAGGGCATCTTCTTTGGAGCCTGATAAAAGAAGAATGAAACTGTCATAGTTTTTATATATATGCTTTACAATCATTTCGGCTATATCCGAATGATCGATGTTACCTATATCCAAAGAATCTTGATTCGCCAAGAACTCACTGTCTTCCTTATAGTGCTCAATAATCATTCTTTTGAGTTCTTCTATGGGAGGATTGACTATTGATTCGTACAAATCTTCTTTGTTGCTGAAGAAAAAGTAAAGCGCACCGGTCGTCATTCCCGCTTTTGCACATATATTTCTTAAAGATGCCTTATTGTATCCTTTTTCAAGAAACTCTTTTTTTGCAGCCTCTATTAACAATTTACGCTTTTCGTAATCATTCTCGTTTTTTACCATTGCATTTTTACCTGATATTTTTGGTTTGTCTTGCATAACTTTGTTACGTAACAACGTTATCACCGAATTCTTCTTTTGTCAAGTAATTAATTTGCGGGCGGCTAACACAAACTGCAAAAACTGAGGTTGTGGTAGCTTTTATGCCGACATACCGGATATACTTAAAAAAAGGCTAACACATTCTGCCTTAATCGCGGTTGTGTTAGCCTTTTGCTTTTTTCCTATAGTCTTTTGCTTTTTGCGGCATCCTTGACTGCTATGATATCTTTTGAACATTCGTGACCACTATCTGGTCGCCGGTGATACTTGCGTAAATATCGGGAGCTTCATCAATGACGGTAACCACGCTGTTAATGGAGATGCCGAAGTTTTCGGTGATGACTGTGATCTTGTTTTTATCTCGCCTAAATTTGACTTCGACATCAAAGCCTTTTTTGTTTTGCTCTTTCCAGAAATCCCAGCCTTCAAAATCAGGGCTTTTGTTGATAAGCGTCTTGCTTACAACGCCTTCGTGGGTATCCCATGCTTCGCCGTCAAGTCTTATAAGCGCAAACTGCATATAATCTTCACCGTTTAAGACTTCGTCCTTGGCGTAGAACAAAGTGATGTACGGGCAGTGCCAGATAAGTCTCGCCGTGGGAAGACTCATCGTATGGAACGATATCTTCATTCCGTCGGTTATCTTTATTCCGCGGGTACCATCGTAACACCAGCCGTCAATCTGGACATTGGGTACGATACCTTCGGGCTGATTCTTTGTGAAACTGATTTCTTCCGCGATTCTCGGGATAAAATCAACTGCAACTTTTTCTTCGTCTTTGGTTAAGGTAATATTGGAGATTACACAATGTTCACCGGTAACTCCGATATATGCGTATCTTGCGCTGTCGGGAAGAGCCATGATAACTTCTGTTGTTTTATAATCATCCGTTATCTTTAATTGTAAATGGTCCTTAACCTTAACTGCTTCGATTGAATAATTGATTCCGGTTTTATCAAGAGCGTAATTTTTATTTTTTGGTTCACCGTTTTTGTACGTTACCCTTGTCTCTATTTTTCTTGCACCGAGGCATTCATTTTCTCCGTCGATACGAATTATGCCGTACTCGAAATAAAGCATTTCTTTTTGTCTTGCCGGTTCCTCGTGGACACGGCCGTCAAGTGCATCGAAAATTACAAATGAAGGTATGCATTCTTTTCTTAAATTATTTCTGTCTGTAACACTGTGAAACGAAAATCTTGTGATGGACTGAGTGACGGGAATACCTTCTGAAATATTCTCCCTGAACTCCTCACATTCCATTTCCGATTTGCCTGTAAGTTCAGCAGATTCTTCTCTCTCCTGCATTTCATATTCGGCATCCAGGTCAATAAGATGAATCATGAGCTTTGCAAATACGGGATCGAATTGAGTCCCGATACCTTTAACGAATTCCTCACGAACCTTATCCTGCGGAATGGGATCTCTGTAGCTTCTCTTTGAAGTCATTGCATCATACGCATCGGCTACCGCGATAATACGTGCAATCTCGGGAATATCTTCTCCCTTTAAGCCGTCGGGATATCCTTTGCCGTCATATCTTTCATGATGGTGATGAGCGCCGATACTAAGGTAAGGAGATTTGACAATGGGTGACAAAATCTGATTGCCGTACACCGGATGCATCTTTATGGCTTCAAACTCTTCATCCGTGAGTCGACCGTTTTTATTGATAATTTCGGTCGGAACCAAAATCTTTCCGATATCGTGAAGAAGTGCCGCGAAATAAATATCATTACATTCTTCTTCGCTCTTACCGTGCATTGCCGCAATTTTCTTTGAATACTCCGCAACTCTTGAAGAATGTCCGTGAGTATACGGATCTTTAACGTCGATTGCGGTCGCAAGCGCTTCCGTTGTCTGTTCAAACAAAAGCTGAATGTCTTTTTGCTCTTTTTTGAGGTAATTGATTTCAATGGTTTTGGCTTTTTGCGCTTCGTTGCTTAAATCAATAAGCGAGAAAAGGAAGAGAAGGATAACGACTACTGCCAGTGATATATTCGTTAATGAAACTCCTCGTGTAAAAAACTGAAGTGCGGAAAAAAGCAAGGGCATCAGCGTAAATACATAAAGGAAAATACGTACGCTTCTTTTTAAAATTTTATGATATGAAATAATAACAATAAACTGAATTATGAGTGATCCGAAAGGAGGGACATAGCAAAGCCAGAATGTTGAAGATCTCTGGTAAAGATTTGACTCGTCAAAATAGTAGTACAGATGTGTGAACTGAGAAATAATAACAAGAATCATTCCTAAAATAAGAATTGCTCTTGCTATCTGAAGTCTGACCGGCATTTTCTTTTCTTTTGCATTAACCTGGCAAAGATCGGAAAGAAAAGAATTGAACATCAATATACAGACAAGCGTCAGAAAATATACAAAGAAATTGCTGACTCTGACCATTACGAATCCCAAATCACTCGTATCGCCTCTGAACATATATGCATATCTGTCAAAAATCAATAAAAGGCCTGCACTTATATCCATTAATATAAGTGATGCCTTTCTCTTTGGAGATATTGTTTTCAAAAAGAGCATAAATACAGCCAGATTGGCGCAGACGGCGCTCAATGAAAGCATGATATTCAGCTGATGTTTGGCTAAAACTTCAAAAACCATTTCATTTCCCCTCAAAAAAATATTATAACATATTATCAGCAGAAAAGTAATTCAGGTTTACAAATCAAAAACCCCGAATATTATTTGATATCCGAGGATTTTTGAAAAATGTGTTATGTCATATCTGATTATGGTTATTATTCTTTATTTTCGCTCTTTTTGTTATTTCCGTTTAAAACGGGACGAGCCACGTGTACATTGAAAAACTCAATCAAAGGTCCCATAAAGAAAGCTGTAATGATGGTTCCCACTCCGGCAATCGTAGGTATTTGAAGAATCTTTCCTCCTGCCAGAAGGAAAAGAAGTACTCCGAGAATTACGCATACCAAATCGGTAATGATTCTGACATACTGGAATTTTCCTTTTTTCCATGTGTGGCTTATGATAAGCGCTATTGCATCGTACGTGGATACGCCAAGGTCTGCCGTCATATAAAAGGCGGAACCAAAGCAGATTATCACGACTCCGACCACAAGGCATATTATTCTTACGACAATTGAAGGATTAACTATTATTTTTTGTAAGAATTCATATGTGAATTGTGTGATAAACCCAAGTAAAAACAGATTTATAAAAGTAGCCACACCGATGTAATGTCTGTCAAAAATCAGCGCAAACAA
>DFEM01000037.1 GCA_002369155.1 Lachnospiraceae bacterium UBA3802
GATGAAGGAAGAGTGATGAGTTATATAGGGTGTAAAAAATGAACATTAAAATTGGTTTTATACAGGAATTACCTGGAAAAAGTCTTGAAGAGAATCTTGAGATCGGAAAGAAAGCCTGCAGGGAAGCAAAAGAAAAAGGTGCAGATGTAGCACTGTTCCCAGAGATGTGGAGTGACGGATATTACTTACCGCAGGATGAAAAAGAATTAAGCAAGCTTGCAGTCGCAAAAGACAGCGATTTTGTAAAGGAATTCCGTTTGCTTGCCGCTGAATTGCAAATGGCTATCGGTATAACGCTGCTTGAGTTCTCAGAAGAGAAGCCTCTGAATTCGGTTATCTTTTTTGACAGACAAGGCAATGAAATACTTCACTATTCGAAGGTGCATACTTGCGCTTTTGACGATGAAAAGGTTTTGTCCGAAGGAAAAGATTTCTATGTGGCAGATCTTGATTTCGGAAGAGGCACTGTGAAATTCGGATCCATGATCTGCTTTGACAGGGAATTTCCGGAAAGTGCAAGAATATTGATGCTCAAGGGTGCTGAATTAATTCTTGCACCAAATGCATGTCCGATGGAAATAAACAGATTATCGGCATTAAGAACAAGAGCATATGAGAATATGGTTGCTGTGGCAACTTGTAATTATCCTGAAGGACAACCTGACTGCAACGGCCGTTCGACTCTTTTTGACGGTGTCCCCTGGCTTCGTGGAACAGGTTCCAGGGATATGTGCGTATTTGAAGCCGAAAGAAAACCGGGAGTATATGTTGCAGAACTTGATCTGGATATGCTTCGTGCACACAGAAGCGGAGATATTATGGGAGATAAGTACAGACATCCCGAAAAATATGCGATTCTGTCAGATGTTAATGTAAAAGATGTTATAGGCGGGGAGTTTGTACACTGGTAGTGTTGAATGCAAAGAATAAAGGAGTAATCCGGAATATGACATATTTTGTTGAAGGTATACAGGGAAGCGGGTTATACCTGAAGTTAATTAACTAACTATATCGGTTTTGCGCACTAGAGAATAATAACTTAGAAATGAGACAGAAATGAAAGAACTATTGTCTTTATTTTTTACATTTGCACGCATAGGTGCGTTTACTTTTGGTGGCGGTTATGCAATGATATCGCTTATTGAACATACCTGTGTAGAAAAGAATAAATGGATTACGCATGATGAAATGATGGAGATTACCGTGATTGCGGAATCCACACCGGGACCGATTGCCATAAACCTTGCAACGTATGTCGGATATAAAAAAAGAAAAATATTAGGATCTGTTGTTGCCACGTTTGGCATGGTACTTCCGTCATTCATAATTATATTTGTTATTTCATTGTTTCTGGACCGCTTCCTTGAAATTGCATGGGTGGCCGGAGCATTTAAAGGGATAAAAATAGCCGTTGGGATATTGATAGTTGATGCAGCAGTCAAGTTGCTTTCCAAAGGTAAATGGAGGGCATGGCAAATTGTAATATTAATTGTGTCTCTTTTAGGAATGTTGATAATAAGTGCATTATCGCTGCATATATCTTCACTGGCGCTGATGGCTTTGGCCGCTCTTGTCGGACTCCTGACATTTTTTGTAAATAAAAAAATGAAAAAGGAGGCTGATTAGAAAATGGTTTATCTGGATTTGTTAATCGGTTTCCTTAAAGTCGGATTGTTTTCATTCGGAGGGGGATATGTTTCCATAGCGCTCATAAAAGAGATTGTAGCCTCTCACGGGTGGATGGATGAAGAGATGCTGACTTATATGATAGCCGTCAGTGAGAGTACACCCGGACCGCTGATGGTGAACCTTGCGACATACATCGGCAGTTCTAAAGGCGGAATTCCGGGCGCTCTTATAGCGACCTCGGCAGTTGTGTTTCCGGCGTATGTCATTATTATTTTAATTATTTTATTATTTAAAGGTTTAATGAAAAACAAGGCTTTTCAATCGGTTTTTGACGGATTAAAGCCTTGCGTTATCGGTATTATATTTGCAACAGGCCTGTCTGTGGTGTGGAACAATCTGAATATTCAAATCGGAACAGGTTTTGATTATACTGCAGGTATACTGACGGTTATTCTTGCAGCAATTTATTTCGGATTAAGAAAGATAATAAAAAAAGGCATGTCGCCAATTCTGTTAATTGTGATTTCCGGAGTTGTCGGAATAATGGTTTACGGATTCAAATAACACTAAAACCCGCAAACGATATGTTTACGGGTTTTTCTTTGCGCGATTTGGAAAAATACAGTTTTATTGACTAAAGATAATGAAAAATAGTGAAAAAATAGTGAAAATTTAATAGAAAATACAGTGATATTTTGCTATAATATCATTGAGGTGGTTGGTAGATGATCAAGGTGGCTTTGACAAACGAGATATTAAAATACATAACCGAAATTGATAAAAACAGATATAAGGTTTCTGCTGTAAAACTTCCAAAATCTTTGGCAAGCAAATTACGTAAGAACTCAAAGAAGAAGAGTTCATATGCTTCAAACAAGATAGAGGGGAATCCCCTATCTGAAAAGCAGGTCGATGAGGTTATTGAGCGTGACGAAAGAAAACATCTTTTGAAACCGGAACAGGAAGTGCGCAATTATTTTCTTGCACTTAACTTTCTGGAGGAGAAAGTAAAAAAGAAAGAGGCTTTTTCAAAGAAACTGATATTAGATGTTCAGAAATATGTTGAAAAAGGAGCATCTAAAGAAAAGATCGGACTAAGAGGAGCCACGCCTCCAGGCGTTTTATTTGCGGTTTATGATTCTCAAACCGGAAATCCTGATTATATTCCCCCTGAATATTGTGATATCCCGGAGTTATTGGATGAACTGGTCGAGTATGTAAATACTACTGATGATCACCCATTGATAGTTGCAGCAGTTGTACATTATCAGTTAGTAACAATACATCCGTTTGAAGATGGAAATGGCAGAACTGCACGTTTGCTATCGGGATACATTTTGGATATCAATGGATACGGATTTAACGGTATCGGTTCATTAGAGGAATACTTCGCATATGACATTAA
>DFEM01000026.1 GCA_002369155.1 Lachnospiraceae bacterium UBA3802
ACGGTATGAAGGAGTTTAAGAAGATTCTTGATTCCAAGAATGCAGAAGGTGTTAAGGTAATTGACGGTAAGTCTGCATTTTATCTTTATGATACATTCGGATTCCCGGTTGAACTTACAATCGAACTTGCCGAGGAAGAAGGCTTAAGCGTTGATGAAGCCGGATTTAAGGCTGCAATGGAAGACCAGAAGCAGATGGCAAGAGATAATCAGAAAAAGGCTGACTTACAAATCAGCACAGGCTTATTTGATTCTCTCGATGAAAGCGTTACTACTGAGTTTGTCGGATATGAATTGCTTGAATGCGGCGCAAAAATTCTTGCTATCGGCAATGAAAATGCACTTGTTGACAAATTAGGCGAGGGCGAAAAGGGAACAATCATTACCGATGTTACCGCAATGTACGGTACAATGGGCGGTCAGGTCGGTGATAAAGGTATCATTTCAAGCAATGACGGTGAGTTTGCAGTAACCGAAACAATTCATCTTCCCGGCAACAGAATCGGACACAACGGATACGTAAAGAAAGGCTTTTTAAGCGTTTCAAGCGAAGTATTGGTAAGTGTTGAAAAAGAAAACAGATTGAATACATGTATGAATCATTCGGCAACACATCTTCTTCAGAAGGCATTAAAGACAGTACTCGGAGATCATGTAGAGCAGAAGGGTTCACTTGTTACTCCCGACAGACTTCGTTTTGACTTTTCTCATTCTCAGGCAATAAGCGCTGAAGATCTTGCAAAGGTTGAAGCCATTGTCAATAAAGAAATCGCTGCATGCCTTGATGTAAATACCGAAGAAATGGGAATCGAGGATGTTAAGAAGACAGGTGCCATGGCACTCTTTGGTGAGAAATACGGCAGCGTTGTAAGAGTTGTAAGCATGGGTAAGGGTGAAAGCGGAAATACCGAAGAGGATTACAAAGAAGCTTTCTCCGTAGAACTTTGCGGTGGTACTCATGTTAATAATACATCCGATATCAAGCAGTTTAAGATTCTCTCCGAATCAGGTGTTGCTGCCGGTGTAAGAAGAATCGAAGCTTTGACGGGTGAGGGTGTAATCAATTACTATAAAGAGCTTGAAAATGCACTTCTTGAAGCTGCCGCTGCTCTTAAAACACAGCCCGCTGATGTTGTTAATAAAATTAAACATCTTCAGAGCGAATTAAAGAGTGCGAATTCCGAGATAGAATCTCTTAAATCAAAAGCTGCCAAAGAAGCTTTGGGTGATGTTTCGGGAAGCGCCGAAGAAGTTAAAGGAATTAAACTTATTGCCAATAAAGTTGATAATGTCGATATGAACGGTTTAAGAGATTTGGGTGATTCGCTCAAAGAGAAAATCGGCGAAGGCGTTGTAGCTTTAATGTCAGCAGCAGACGGAAAAGTAAACATCGTTATCATGGCTACTGACGGTGCTGTTAAAGCAGGTGCTCATGCAGGAAATCTTATTAAAGCCGTTGCTCCCATTGTAGGAGGAGGCGGCGGCGGACGCCCTAACATGGCACAGGCCGGAGGAAAGAATCCTGCCGGAATAGAGGATGCTTTGAAAGCAGTTAAAACAGAACTTGAAAAAATGCTTTAATTAACTGAATTCCGGCTGCAAATGCCGGAATTCTTTTATAACCGAGGATACCGGGGGACGGGGTTACAGGGTCATTTTTTAAGAAACACGAAAGAATGTAATATGATTATGTCTGATAAGAATATAATACTGGCATCAAAATCGCCGAGAAGAAAAGAACTTTTGGAAAATGCAGGGTTTAATACTATCATTCTTCCTTCGGATGCAGATGAAAATATAAGCGAAGACAATCCTGTGGAACTTGTAAAAAAACTCTCTTTTTTAAAAGCCGAGTCGGTATATAATAAAGTAAAAGAAAAAGTTGAGAATTCAGACAGTTTGGTTCTTGGCGCCGATACAGTCGTATTTGCCGATGGAAAAATCCTTGGAAAGCCAAAGGGAAAAGCTCAAGCGCGGGAGATGATTAAAATGCTTGAAGGAAAAGTGCATTCCGTATTTACCGGGTTTACTGTATTTATGAAAAACGGAAGATCGATTACCGATTATTCCGAAACCAAAGTCTTTGTTTATCCTATGTCTTCTGAGGATATAGAGGAATATATTAATACCGATGAACCATATGATAAAGCCGGCGCATACGGTATTCAGGGTATATTCGGAAAATATGTCGAAAAGATAGAGGGAGATTATCAAAACGTTGTTGGTCTTCCTGTATCCAAGATTCTTTGGACAATCAAGAATTCGCAGTAATTTGGGGAAATCAGGGGTATGGATTTTAATAAGCTTTTAGAAGAAAAGAATATAAGCAAATATAAACTTTCGAAAGAGTCGGGAGTTCCTTATTCCACGGTTTGCGATATAAGTACGGGCAAATCCGTGCTTTTAAAATGTTCGGCCGAAACGGTATTAAGAATTTCCCATGTTCTCGGAATGACAGCCGAAGAACTTGTCGGAGATATTTCTTATCCTGAAACAAATACCGGTAAAAGTTCATCCGAATCTAAAGAAAAAGATAAGAATAAACCTTTGAAATCAAATAAGGATAAAACTAAAAATCTCAAGAAAGATTCAGGTATTGAAAAGAAAACCAAAGCAGATGGAGCTGCCGGAAAGAAAGCTATAAACAAAACGAAAAAAGAAGAGAATCTTGATCCGATAAAAAAAGCATATCTTGACAAAAAAGCTGCCAGAGAAGAAGCTTATAAGAATTATTGCGACGATTTACAATCAAAGATAAAAGAAATGGGTGAATTAAACTTCCTTGTTTCTTATCTTAAGAATAACGAAGTATCCATTCTTTATAATTTAAACAGAAAAAAAGAGAGCAAATATTTACTTGCTCTCGTTGATGAACTCTGTGTTAAATATAATTTTCCTTTATGCAAGGAATATGACGAAATAAGAGAAGATAAAGATTTTCTATGAGAATAATTCAAGAAAATCCGCAAGACCGTCATTGTTGTTGTCTCTGAAGGTTATATAATCCGATACTGCTTTAAGCTTCGGATTTCCGTTTATCATACAAACGCTTTTTGCTGCCGCTTTAAGAAGAGTAATATCATTTTCTTCATCGGCAAAAGCATAGGAGTGAGTCTCTTTTATTCCTGATGCTTTCATAATGAATTTTAAAGCATTTCCTTTTCCGGATTCAATGGGAATTACTTCAAGGAATTTATCGGATGAGAAAATGCAGAAAACCTTATCCTTTAAATCTTTTTCTATAATTGCCTGAACTTCTTTTAATTTTTCAGGATGATCAAAGTTCATTATTAAAAACTTATAGGGTGTGGGTTCTTCTTCAATTACATCTTTAACCATTCTGTATGGAAGACCGACGAATTCGGAATAATATTCCACTTCCTTAGTCTTTTTCTCGGTAAGGATTTCATAATCCGAATATGTATGGAAATGACAGCCATGTTCCTTGGCTGTTTTTTTAACGTATTCGGAATAGTCTTTCTTTAATGTGACCTTTTCGAGGATTGATTCGTTTTTGTAATCGTATACTATACCGCCGTTAAATGCTGCGATGTAATCCGTGATATCACCGATGCCGAGCCTATCGATTATTTTAAATGACGAAGCAAGTGGTCTGCCTGTATTGATTATGAATTTATTACCGTTTTCACAGGCTTTATAAAGCAAAGCTTTGGTGATGGGAGTAATAATTTTTTCGTCATTTAAAAGTGTTCCGTCGAGATCGAAAAACAGAGCAGAGTGAATCGATTTGGTAGGAACAAACCCTTTAAGGTAAGCTTTTTTCAAAGTGGATAAAAGCTTTGCGGGAATGTACAAATCACCCCTTCCGCATCCTAAAGAAAGATTAGGTTTGTTTGTTCCGTGAAAATCCGAACCGCCTGTTATAAGTAGTTTGTATTTGCTTGCAAGTTTTCTTATAAGTTTTTCGTCGGAATTGGAATATGTGGAATAGATTGTTTCGATTCCTTTTAATCCTGCCCGTTGAAGCTCCGATACGAGAGTTTCAAGCGCGGAATCCGAATATTTATAAAGAATGGGATGTGCAAGAACAGGGATTCCTCCGGTTTTCAATATTAATGAAACTGCCTTTGAAGGAGTGATTTTCTCTCTTGGTACAAAGCCCGGAGCATCATCGCCGATGTATTTGTCAAAAGCTTCATCAATGGATTTAATATATCCTTTGTTTATCATATATTTAGCGAAGTGCGCTCTGGTGATAACGCTGTCCGGAAACAGAGCACAAAAAGAATCGTAATCGATATCGATTCCGAGTTCTTTTAATTTTTTGCACATCTTTTTATTGCGGGTTTCTCTGGAATTCTTAAATTCAACAATTTTCTTGTTGAATGTTTCGTTGCAGGGGTTGATGTAGTATCCGAGAATATGGATGTCTTTACCCTTATATTCCGTTGAAAATTCTATACCGGGCACGACTTCGATATCTTTTCCTTTGGCAGCAAGAAGTGCTTCTTCGATACCGTCAATTGTGTCGTGATCGGTGAGTGCAAAAGCTTCGAGATTAGATTTTAAAGCCAGTTCAACCAGTTCGCTCGGAGAGAGTGTTCCGTCCGAAAAAGTGGAATGAACATGTAAATCGATAGCCTGCATTTAGTTCTCGTCATCCTCTTTCTTGGCAATATAGATAGTACGTTTTCTTGCCATTTCATCACTTGCAAGATAATCATCGTATGTTGTAATCTTATCGATTAATTTACCGCCGGGCATAATCTCCATGATTCTGTTTGCGGTTGTTTCGATAAACTGATGATCGTGACAGGAGAAAAGTTCAACACCCGAGAATCTTATAAGACCGTTGTTTAAAGCCTGAATTGATTCCATATCAAGGTGGTTGGTCGGCTCATCAAGTATGAGACAGTTTGCACCCGAAATCATCATTTTCGAAAGAAGACATCTAACCTTTTCACCACCGGATAAAACTTTTACTTTTTTAAGAGCGTCATCCTGAGAGAAAAGCATTCTTCCTAAGAATCCTCTGACGTATGTAATATCCTTTACGGGTGAATAGCCCATAAGCCAGTCTGTAATGATATCATCTGTGTTGAATTCGTTTGTATTGTCCTTGGGGAAGTAAGCCTGTGATGTGGTTACGCCCCATTTGTAAGTACCTTCATCGGGCTCCATCTCGCCTGCGAGAATCTGGAAAAGAGTAGTGGTTGCAATTTCATTGCTTCCAACAAAAGCAACTTTGTCTTCGCGGTTTAAAATGAAAGAAATGTTATCCAAAACCTTTTCGCCGTTTATCGTCTTTGATATTCCTTCAACCTGAAGTACTTCGTTACCGATTTCTCTGTCGGGTCTGAAATCTATATAAGGATATTTTCTGCTTGAAGGTTTGATCTCTTCGAGTTCGATTTTTTCAAGAGCTCTTTTTCTGGAAGTAGCCTGCTTTGATTTCGAAGCATTTGCAGAGAATCTGTTAATGAATTCCTGAAGTTCCTTAATCTTTTCTTCCTTTTTCTTGTTGGCTTCTTTCATCTGCTTAACAAGAAGCTGGCTGGATTCAAACCAGAAATCATAGTTACCTGCATAAAGCTGAATCTTGCCGTAATCGATATCTGCAGTCTGCGTACATACTTTATTTAAGAAATGTCTGTCGTGAGATACTACGATGACTGTATTCTCAAAGTTAATAAGGAATTCTTCAAGCCATGCAATCGCATCCAAATCCAAGTGGTTTGTAGGCTCGTCCAAAAGAAGAATATCGGGATTGCCGAAAAGAGCCTTTGCAAGAAGTACCTTAACCTTTTCGTTACCGCCGAGTTCGGACATGAGAGTGTAGTGAAGCTCTGTTTCGATTCCGAGTCCGTTTAAAAGATTTGCTGCGTTTGATTCTGCTTCCCATCCGTCAAGCTCGGCGAATTCTGCTTCAAGTTCGCTTGCCTTGATACCGTCTTCGTCGGAAAAATCTTCCTTGGCGTAGATTGCATCTTTTTCCTTCATTATTTCATAAAGTCTGGGGTTACCGAGAATAACTGTATCCATGACAGTATATGAATCGTATTTGAAGTGGTCCTGCTCGAGCACGCTCAAACGCTGACCGGGTGTAATTGAAATATCACCTGTGGTTGTTTCAAGTTCGCCTGAGAGGATTTTAAGGAAAGTGGATTTTCCCGCGCCGTTGGCACCTATAATTCCGTAACAGTTTCCTTCGGTAAATTTTATGTTTACGTCTTCAAAAAGAGCTTTCTTTCCGAAACGAAGGGACACATTGTTTGCACTGATCATTTTAATAATTCCTTTCTGAAAATCAGCCGCAGATAATTAAGGGTTGGAGTGCAACCCAATTCCAAAAAGCGGCATTGTTTTTTAACTGTTGATAATATTGGGAATTTCGGCAACAACCTGACATTTGCCGTGGGTTTTGCCGTAATACAGTCTGTTGTCGGCCTGCTGAATAAAGTCTTCGATTCTGAAACTTTCATTGGCCTGAGCAACACCAAAAGTCATTGTGACTTTAATGTTTTTATTTTCATGTGTTACCACATTTTGACATATTTTGGCTAAGATTCTTTCAGCAAGTGATTTGGCAGCCTCGATATTACCGTTTACGAGAATGAGTATTTCCTCGCCGCCCCATCTGCATACGAAATCACCGTCACGCATCTGAGAAGAAATTGTATCTGCCACCATAACGAGCACCTTGTCACCGCAATCATGCCCGTAAGTATCGTTTACTTTTTTGAAGTCATCAATATCACCCATGATAACGCTGAAAGTCTTTTTATCTTTTTTCAAAAGATGCATGGAAATATTGAGTTTTTCCGTCATGCTTCTTCTGTTTGCAAGTTTGGTAAGAGGATCGACACTTGATAACTGTTTAAGCTGTCTGGTTCTGTTTTCCAAAGTGGCGGAACTGTTACGCATCTCAAGCGTGTACATAAAACTGAAAATACCAAGCAAAATAAATGTTATGGCTATATTCGAAACAACGGTAATTATCGTAAGAGCGGGAGAGTAATCATAAAGTGTCTGATAATTGTCGTTCGGAAAAACGATGGAAAAAATATATACAGCCATGGAAATTGCCGAAATAAGAACGGAAACGGCAAAAGGATGTTTGTATTTTTTTGCGGTATATGTAATGTAAAATGATGCAGGCACCAAAAGGAAACTGAAAAGATTGTAATAAAGCTTGCTTCCGTATGCCAAAGTGGTCAGTATAACAAAGAAATTAACTTCAACGCTTATTGCAAAGATGATAAGTTTGAATTTTTTGTTTTTGGCCATTGTAACCATCGATTCGTATACAAGGAACGAAAGCAGGTTATAAAGCATTAAAAGAATATTGCCGAAGCCTAAAAACAAAATGGCAAAAAGAAGATGCGAAATGGCGCAGATATGCAAAATAAGAGAGAATTTTTCCCTGTCGGAAAGATACTCTTCACCATTTATAATATCCTTTATGTAATTAAGATAAATCTTAATTTGTTCCATAAATACTCCAATTTACGCATATATAAAAGATTTTATCATTTTTCGCCCCTTTAAACAACAAAATTATAAAGAAATCATTCCTATATATAAATAAACAGTAGAATAAGTAAAAAAATAAAAAAAATTTTCATAATTGTTAGCACTCTATCTTGACGAGTGCTAAAGAAAGTATTATTATATTATCGGTAATGAAAATACCGATTCTGTGTTTTGTTTTTAATGAAAGAAGGTGATTTTATGAATATTGCAAAATTCACGCAGAATTCGCAAAACTCAGTCAATATGGCGCAACAGTATGCTGTGGAATTCGGCAATCAGGAAATCGAGGAAGAACATCTTCTTTATGCGCTTATAAATATTGATGACAGTTTAATCAAAAAGCTTATCGAGAAAATGGAGATTAATACCGACCATTTCACAGACAGAGTTAAAGAAGCCATCGAAAAAAGGGTTAAGGTCAGCGGAGGCGAGTTAAGAATAGGCCAGAAGCTTAATGAAGTACTGATTACCGCTGAAAACCAGGCCAAAAAGATGGGTGATGAATATGTATCGGTAGAGCATCTGTTTTTGTCGATGCTTGATCATCCCAACAAAGAAGTTGCGGAAATCTTTAGAGAATACGGTATCACAAAGGAAAGGTTTTTAACCGCTCTTTCATCTGTAAGAGGTAATGTCAAAGTAACAAGCGATAATCCCGAAGGTACTTACGATGCATTGAATAAGTACGGCCAGGATCTTGTTCAGAAAGCCAAAAGCAGAAAAATGGATCCTGTTATCGGCAGGGACTCGGAAATCAGAAACGTAATCAGGATTCTTAGCCGTAAAACCAAGAACAACCCCGTATTAATCGGTGAACCCGGTGTCGGAAAAACCGCGGTTGCCGAAGGACTTGCTCAAAGAATCGTTAACGGTGATGTCCCCGATGATTTGAAAAACAAGACCATATTCGCACTTGATATGGGTTCGCTTATCGCAGGTGCAAAGTATAGGGGCGAATTTGAGGAAAGACTTAAAGCCGTACTTGATGAAGTAAAGTCTTCAAACGGTGAAATAATTCTTTTCATCGATGAACTTCATACCATAGTGGGTGCGGGCAAGACTGACGGCGCACTGGATGCCGGCAATATGTTAAAGCCCATGCTTGCCAGGGGTGAACTTCATTGTATCGGTGCAACGACTCTTGATGAATACAGAATGTACATTGAAAAGGATGCTGCGCTTGAACGTAGATTCCAGCCTGTATTGGTAGATGAACCCAGCGTTGAAGATACCATATCGATTCTTCGTGGTATTAAAGACAGATATGAAGTCTATCACGGCGTAAAGATTATGGATAATGCTTTGGTAGCCGCAGCCATGCTTTCGGACAGATATATATCTGACAGATTCCTTCCGGATAAGGCAATCGACCTTGTGGATGAAGCATGTGCTTTAATCAAGACAGAATTAAACAGCCTTCCTACAGAACTTGATGAGAAACAGCGTAAGATACTTCAGATGGAAATTGAAGTTCAGGCTCTTAAAAAAGAAGATGACCCTGCTAGCGAACAAAGACTTGCTGATTTGCTTGCCGATCTTGCTGTTGAAAAAGAAGATTTTGCGAATGCAAAAGCTAAATGGGAAAACGAAAAGAGTGCTGTTGACAAACTCTCAAAGATGAGAGAAGAGATAGATGCTCTTAATTCAAAGATTGAAATTGCCAAAAGAGAAGGAGATCTTGCAAAGGCTGCAGAACTTACATACGGCGAACTGCCGAGACTGAAAGCTTCATTGGAAGAGGCCGAAAAAGCAGCTGAAAAGAAAGATGATTCTCTGGTTCACGAAAGAGTAACGGATACCGAAATTGCAAGAATAGTATCAAGGTGGACCGGAATACCGGTAGCCAAACTTAATGAATCCGAAAGGAATAAAGTTTTGCATCTGGCAGATGAACTTCATAAGAGAGTTATAGGTCAGGATGACGGTGTAACAAAGGTTACCGAATCCATCATAAGATCCAAAGCCGGAATCAAGGATCCCACAAAACCCATCGGTTCGTTCCTGTTTTTGGGACCTACGGGTGTCGGTAAGACAGAACTTGCAAAGGCTCTGGCACAGTCACTTTTTGATGATGAAAACAATATTGTTCGAATCGACATGAGTGAATATATGGAACAGTACAGCGTATCAAGGCTGATCGGAGCTCCTCCCGGATATGTAGGATATGATGAAGGCGGACAGCTGACAGAAGCCGTAAGACGTAAACCTTATTCGGTAGTTCTTTTCGATGAAGTCGAAAAAGCACATCCGGATGTATTCAATGTACTTTTGCAGGTATTGGATGACGGTCGAATTACTGATTCGCACGGAAAAACCGTGGACTTTAAGAATACCATCATTATAATGACATCCAATATAGGTGCGGATGTTCTGCTTGAAGGAATCGATGATAACGGTGAGTTTAAGGAAGGTGTGGAAGAGAGTGTAACAGGAATGCTTCATAAGTTCTTCAGACCTGAATTCCTTAACCGTATCGACGAAACCATCCTGTTCAAACCTCTTGGCAAGAATGAAATTGCAGGCATACTTGATCTTATTGTTGAAGATTTGAACAAACGTCTTGAAGACAGAAACTACAAAGTTATGTTAACCAAAGAGGCGAAGGACAAAGTCATAGCAGAAGGATATAATCCCAACTACGGCGCAAGACCTCTTAAGAGATATGTTCAAAAGACGGTTGAAACTCTGGCAGCAAAACTCATTTTGTCCGGTACGGTTTCCGAAGGAGATACCATTACAATTGATGTTGACGAGAACGGATTTACTGCAAGATAATAATCCGTAAGTATTCTAATTAGGCTTAAGGCTAACACAAAGCTAAAAATCAAGCGATGTGTTAGCCTTTTTTGCATGAATTCAGGAATAAAGAATTGAAGGCGGCTAACACAACACTGAAAATCAGGCATTATGTTAGCTTTTAATATTTTTAAAAATTATATAATATGTATTGACAAATAATATTATACATCGTATAGTATTATACGAAAACAAAAATAGCTATAAAATTTCAAATATAAATCAGGAGGGATTAAGGATGACATATCAACTTACAGCACCGCTTCTGGATGCATGCGTGCTTGGTATAGTTGCAGAAAGTGATGCTTATGGCTATACACTTACGCAGAAGGTTCAGGAAGTTGTGGATATTTCCGAATCGACACTCTATCCGGTATTGCGAAGGCTTCAAAAAAGCGAATACCTTACTACATATGATCAGCCTTTTGAGGGCAGGAATCGCAGATATTATTCCATTACGGAAAAAGGAAGTGAACTGCTTGGCTTTTACAGAAAGGAATGGATTGATTACAAAAACAAGATTGACAGGCTGATAGGAGGAAATGTAGATGAATAAGAGTGAATTTTTAAAAGCACTTTCCAAACAACTGAAACTATTGCCCAAAGAAGACAGGGAGGATGCTTTAACATTTTATACCGAATATCTTGAAGATTACGGATTTTCGGAGAACGAAGATGTAACCGCAAAGCTTGGAACACCAAAGGAAGTAGCAAAGAATATGATTGCGGAAATCACAATGAAGCACATCGACTCCAACGAAGAGAAAAAATCCGCTAAGAAAACGGCTACAATAGTGTGGATTGCAATTATTTCAATCTTTTCGCTGCCGATATCTTTACCCATTGCTCTTTGTTTATTAATCGTTGTATTGGCTTTATTTATTTCGCTGCTCATACTGTTTATTTCGCTGCTTGGCGCCGGACTTGTTGTTATGACTGCGGGTGCCGCCGTTTTTGCATCCGGACTTATTGCTCCGGGCATCGGACAAAAACTTGTATGTTTCGGCGGAGGCATGGTAGTAATTGCCATCGGTTTGACATTATGTTTTTTGACAGTACTTGTATACATACTTCTTATCAGACTTGCCGTTCGGATTATTAAGAAATCTGCTGAGAAAAAAGTCAAGAAAGCATAAAAAGAAAGGATTTTATTATGAAGAAATTTATACTTATCGTTGTAATAATAAATGCATCATTACTCGTTTTTGGAGGAATTCTTTTGGGACTCGGATTACTGCTCGGAGGAAAAACAAGTTTCAGTTTTGCTTTTAAGGACAAGACATTTACAGAACCTGTTTACGTCGATAACAGTTTTGATTTGGATGATTTTACATCAATGTATATTGACATGAGTACCGGAAAACTTTACATAGAGGAAAGTGATAAATGCAGTATAGAATATCATTTGCTTGAAGATTTTGTTCCTGAAATAAACGTAGAAAACGGAAGACTGAGTGTTATTCAAAAAGATACCGGTTTTACTACTTTTAATGTTTTAACGGTTCAAGATGAACAGTATGTAAAATTGTATGTTACAAAAGACCAGATTGCAGATATTAAGTCCTCAAGCGGCGGAATTGAAATAAAAGACGTAAATATAAACGGTACAATAAAGAGTGAATCCGGAAGCCTGAACATCAACGGCTCGGAAGCAGACAGTTTGGATATAAAAGTTTCAAGCGGAAGAACAACCATTGATAATGTAAAATATAATTCCATTATATGTGATCAGTCTTCGGGAAAGTTAATAATAAAAAATGTCGAAGCAGATACACTTGATGTAAAAAGCTTAAGCGGCGGAATAGATATGGAGAATGTTACCGCAGAATCAATTGTGGGTAATTCTACAAGCGGCGGAGCAGGATTTACAAATGTAAATGCAAAGAAAGTCAATATGGATGTTACATCCGGATCTTTTAAAATGGACAGATGTGAAATAGGTGAATTAACCGCAGAATCGACTTCAGGCGGTGTAAAGGCAGAAGAAACCAAAATTGACAATGCAGATCTTGACGTATCCAGCGGCGGAATTAATTTTAATCTGATCGGAGATGTGAATGATTATGATTTTGATCTTAATGTTTCTTCAGGCTCAGTAAGAGTAAACGATGATAAGAAAAAAGGAGATTACATATTGAGCAACGGAAAAGACAAAAAGATCAAGGCAGAAAGCAGTTCCGGAGGAATAAATATAAATATTAACTAATCTGTTTCAAAAAGTTGTTGACTTTTTAAAATCAATCGGTTAATATATTACTTGTCCGCTAAAAGGACAGGTAAATGCGATAGTGGTGCAGTTGGTAGCACACGACCTTGCCAAGGTTGAGCTCGCGGGTTCGAGTCCCGTCTATCGCTCGATTAAAGGACATCGATACATATCGGTGTCTTTTTTGTTATCGGCATGCCGGACTCGGGTCTTCGTTTCACTACGGTCGGCGCAAAGCCGAGGTCCACAGGACCTCGTGCGCCCCGGGGTTCGAGGTCTCCGCTCCGCTCCGGTCGGCGCAAAGCCGAGGTCCACCGGACCTCGTGCGCCCCGTCTATCGCTCGAAGTTAGGACTTAGAATCATATCTAAGTCCTTTTTTGTTTAATAAATTATATTATGGTAAGGAAAGTATGATTAAGATACTCGCTGAATAATAATGGGAAGCCACCGGAGAATAATTCGGATAGCATATATGACGATGCATAAAAAGAATTTCCTGAATTATGATTTTGAAGGAATGATAATCAACAATATATTGACACGGTGTCAAAATAGTGGTATATTTATTATGCTGACACGATGTCAGAAATGCAAAACATTCCCAAGAGATAATTTATAATATAAGGAGGATACATCATGAGCAAAACATTAGTTGCATATTTCAGCGCAAGCGGAGTAACCAAAAGAGTTGCAGAGAATCTGGCAAAAGCGGCCGGTGCCGATTTGTTTGAGATAGTACCCAAAGAGATTTATACAAATGAAGATCTTAACTGGATGGATAAGAAAAGCAGAAGCAGTGTTGAGATGAATGACAGAAATTCCAGACCTGCAATCAGCAGTGAAATAGAAGATATTAAGCAGTATACTCATGTGTTTGTAGGTTTTCCCGTTTGGTGGTATCGTGAGCCTTCAATCATTGATACTTTTATGGAAAGCTATGACTGGAACGGAATAACAGTGATTCCTTTCTGTACATCCGGCGGAAGCGGAATAGGCGATTCCGGAAAGAATATGGGAGCGCTTGGTAAAGGCTCTAAAGTTTTGGCAGGAAAGCGCTTATCATCCTCTGCTTCAGAAAAAGAACTGAGTGCCTGGGTAAGCGAGTTATTATAATTAAATAAAAGATACAATGATTAAAGCGGATATCCTGAGGGTATCCGCTTTTTCAATCAGTTAAAGAAAGTATACAGTGTTTAATATTGCGAATCTGGCTTGATATACCAAAACGGGTAAACTGATAAGTCATCATTTATGTGAAGTTCTGCCGTGACGCGAATTGTATTATCGTAATCAGGGTAGGGAATATCTGAATAGCAGCATCCAATCGGAGCAGACATATATATTTTACCGTCTTCAAAGTAAATATCAATTATGTCGGAGTATACTATACTTTCCAATTCTTTATCCAAATCGAGGGTTATTGTGCATCCTTCATATCTGTCAAAATAAGGCGGTAATATCTCATATACATGAAGCTCATGTGTTTTTTCGTTATAATTGTAGCCGATGGATTCATCCATCATACTGACAAAATATGAATAATCGTATTTTTCAATTATTACGTTTTCACCCTCATTTTGTATGATTACAAGGCCGTATACCGAAAATCCGGAACCGCTTCCTTCACATTCGGCTATTAAGTAATCGTCATCTTCGTCGCCGTCGAAATCAAACTTTTCAATTCTTGGACCATATGCGCCTGTTGAAATATCATCAACTTCTATCCATTTTCCGTTGTCGTTAATGTATGATTTATTTGTGTTTATATCCTGTCTTATAAAAACGGAACCGTCTGAAGAGTAGTAATCTAAATAGTTTTCAATGTCGGGTTCGTCTGAGAAGATGTTGTAAGATGGGTTATCTGATTCGTTTTCCGAGTTTCCGACTGTCGACTCCGTTGAAGAAGATTCTCCTGAATTATCGGCTTCGGTATTTTGTAAATTTTTCAAATATTCTTCGCATTCAGAAACGGCTTCATCAAAAGCGATTCGTATATCGTTAAATCTTTTTTGTTGTATTCCGTTACCGTATCCGGCCATATATCCGCCCGAAAAATATCTTTCGGAATCTTCCAGAACTTCAATTTCAAATATTGTACCGTCGTCGATATCATCGACACGCAAATCTTCGGGTAATTTTTTGAATTTACCGTCAGTTAATGCTTTTTTAATATCGCTCCAGACCTCTTCGGATATAGGACCTTCATCGACAAGATATTCTTCACCGACAGGCGCTGTGCCATTGAAGTAATCAAATCCGTCTTTGCTGCCGACCCAATAATGGGTGTAATCATAATGAGAAAAGGATTCTTCGGTAAAGATATATACATTATAGGAAGCCGGATCAAATCCTATAACACAATAGGTAACCTTTTCGGAATCTGTGACATCATAGGACGATAATTCTGCCTGAGGATTTTCGGTTGGGTTTGGCGCGACCGCAGGATTGGTATCTGCACAGGCAAAAGAGAAGAGTATAAAAATGGCGGTTATTACGATAATAAATTTTTTTCTCATGTTTTTCCCCTTTTTTTGGTACCATAATTATAACATATACGGAAAAGTCGTGTCTTTTTTATGGTTACTTGCTTATTTTATACTTTAATCTTAAAATATAAAGGACCGAAATTTTGGTCCTTTTTTAATTTTGTCCACCAATTAAAGGTATCTTAATAAATTCTTAAACTTTTGTCCCCTTGTTTCTTAATAATTGAACGAATATTATATAGGTGTACGGAAAACCTGCAGGATTCCATAAATAAATATTTGGGAGTTATATAAACATGTATAACGTTTTAATCTGTGATGATGAGAAAGATATCGTAAATGCACTTAAGATTTATTTATCATCCCCTGACTTGAATTTTTTTGAAGCTGAAAACGGAGTTGAGGCACTTGAAATTTTAGGATCAAAAGAAATACATTTGGTTATACTCGACATAATGATGCCTAGAATGAACGGAATAGAGACACTATCGAAACTCAGACAATTCAGCAATGTTCCGGTAATAATGCTCTCGGCCAAAAGTGAGGATACGGATAAAATTCTCGGGCTCAATGTAGGAGCAGATGATTACATCACAAAACCCTTTAATCCGATAGAAGTGAATGCGAGAGTAAGGTCGGCTTTAAGAAGATACTTCGAATTCGGAGGAAAAGTAAAAACGGAAAACATGTACAGTGTGGGCAGCGTTACACTCGATGATTCTACTAAAACTGTTATGGCTGACAACGAAGAGGTAACGCTAACTCCCAAAGAGTTTGAAATATTAAAAATGCTTATGCAGTCTCCGGGCAGAGTTTTTTCTCCCAAAGAAATATATGAAAAAATATGGGAAGAAAACATGATGCCCGGTTGCGAAAAAACCGTAGCAGTTCATATAAGGCATATAAGAGAAAAGATTGAGATAAATCCCAATGAACCGAGATTCTTAAAAGTTATCTGGGGACAGGGATATAAAATCGAAGGACAATAAGGAAATAATATGGGCGAGAATAATACAAATATTGAAATTACTGAAAAAACTGAAAAAAAGACAAAAAAGAGTTTTTGTGCAAATCCGTTTGTTAAGGCGTTTTCTTTCGTAGGAATAATAGCATTTTGCGCAGCGCTGATCGGGTGTGTGGTATTTGCATATGATACGGCAGAATGCGGGTTTTATACAGCAGACGGTCCTGACAGAGTTATAAAAAACAATTTTCAATACACGGCATATCAAAATGCAAGTCAGGTGATTGAATATCTGGAAAGAGATGAAAACGATTATGCTGACGATTTCCTTTCGGAAAGAAATATAGCAGCAATGGAGATTTCTTCCCCGAATTCAAATTTATGCTATACGTATATAAGGGAACCCTATACAAAAAATGAATTGCCGGATAAATATGTTTTCAAAGGCAGAATCGGCATGGAAGAATGGAAGGTTTATCTTATACCTGAATTGAATGAAGCCGATGACAATTATTATTTGAATTACACTATAAATGATTTACAATATCGATTTCGCTACTTTTTTCTTGGCGGTATTTTACTCAGTGCAGTTTTACTTGTTATATGCTTTGTTGTTTTTGTCCTGGGCATAGGAAAGTCGTACAAAACAGGCGAAGTTGAAGAAAATGTATTTACGAAAATACCTTTTGATGCAGTTACCATTTTATATTTGTTTGCAGCAGGTGCCCTGTTATTAATACTTACGCAGGTTTACAATGAAGATGAGCAGATTATATCCTTTGTAATCCTGATGGTAATAAGCGTAATCTGGGGTATCAATTTTATTCACAGAATCAAATTAAAAACTGTATTCAAGAATTCTCTTTGCTATAAATTCATTAAGTTAATAATCTTGCTTTTCTCAAAGATTTCTTTGCTTTGGAAAACAATGATTGTGATGGCTTTAATTTCAGTCACGGAAACACTTGCAGTAATTTTCATATCGGTTCTTTACCGGGATGCTAGCATTTTCCTTCTTGCGACTTTCTTGCTTTTTGTTGAAAAATGCTTTATTTATCCGATAGTTCTCTACATTGTGCTTATGAAAAAACAATTGTTTAAAGCAGGTGAAAAATTAGCTCAAGGTGATGTTGATTATAAGATCAATTTAACTGCTCTTATCGGTGATTACAAAAAACACGGAGAGAATTTAAACAATCTTTCGAAAGCTGTAAACAATGCAGTTGAAGAAAGAATGAAGAGCGAGAGAATGAAGACAGAGCTTATCACCAATGTTTCTCATGATCTTAAAACTCCTCTTACTTCGGTAATCAATTATTCGGATTTGATTAACAGAGAAATCGAATCAATTGAGTCGAATCAAGCTGATTATGAACATATCGAAAAAATATCAGAATATTCGGAAGTATTAAACAGACAGTCATATAAATTAAAACATTTGCTGGAAGATCTTGTTGAAGTTTCCAAGGCCTCGAGCGGCAATATGGAATTACACATTGAAAGACTTGATGCCGGAACGATTCTTTCTCAGGCACTCGGAGAATATGAAGAGCGTTTCGAAGAAAAAAATCTTGAAACAATTCTAAATGATTGCGAAGAAGGATTGTATGTAAAAGCCGACAGCAGAAAACTTTGGCGAGTAACGGACAATCTTTTACAAAACATTTATAAATATGCGCTTCCGGGAACCAGAGTATTTCTCGAAGCAAAAGAAATCGACGGAAAAATAAGTCTTACTTTTAAGAATACATCCAGGGACATTATTACCGTTTCTGCAGAAGAATTGACCGAAAGATTTACAAGAAACGATGATTCAAGGCATACCGAAGGTAACGGCCTCGGCCTTGCAATTGCCAAAACACTGACCGAAGCGATGGGCGGGAAATTTACGCTTAATACCGACGGAGATTTGTTTAAGGTAACCGTTATATTTGATAAAGATACAGAAACAGAAAAAGAAGCAGATACATATACCGAAACATCTGAAAATTCAGATTCAGTTTAGTAACCAAACAGTCCAATATAAAAAACAAACTACTAAGGAGATGATGCCTATTCCACTGAAATAACCTTCTAAACCAAATAAAATGTTGCGTTAAAGGGATTGTCGTTTTGACAATCCTTTTTTTCTTGAATAAGAAAAAGAAATTTGATAGCATATAAAAAACTACCCAATTAGTAGGCAATAATTTTTATTTCCAATCGGAGTCAAAAAATACAATGAAAGAGATCAATTATGAAGAACTTAAGCGTTTGCCGAAAGATTCATATGCATTTATAGATATACGAGATGAAGGATTAAGAAACTATGGTGTTATTTCCGGAGCCATAGAGGCAGAACTTAATGATGATTTTAGTATTTTAAAAGATAAAGCTGCTTCAATTTCTTTTGATAAAAAACTGATTTTTTATTGTGAGATAGGAAGAAAAACCAGAGAACTTGAAGTCGAAGACATTCTGCCTGACAGGGAATGTTACAGCCTTGAAGGCGGGTATATAGGATATGTAAGATCTTTGATGAATAACGAAGGCGATTTATGGGAGAGACAGCTTAAAGCGGAAGAAAGCATAAGAAAGAAATTTCACAAGCAATTATTCACTCCTTTCGCAAAAGCGTGCAAAACATATAAGTTAATTGAAGAAGGGGATTGTATCGCCGTTTGTATTTCCGGAGGAAAAGATTCGATGCTTATGGCCAAACTTTTTCAGGAGATTCAAAGACACAGACAATGCAATTTTGAACTCAAGTTTTTGGTAATGGACCCGGGATATAACAAAGATAACAGGGCTCTAATTGAAAGTAATGCCAAAACACTCGGTATTCCGATTACGATCTTTGAAAGTGATATATTTGATGCTGTAGATTCGATTGAAAAAAGTCCATGTTATATATGTGCCAGAATGCGCAGAGGTTATTTGTACAGTAAGGCAAAAGAAATAGGGTGCAACAAGATTTCACTCGGACATCATTATGATGATGTTATAGAGACGATTCTTATGGGTATGCTTCACGGCGCTCAGATTCAGACGATGATGCCCAAACTCCACAGTACGAATTTTGAAGGAATGGAACTTATCCGTCCTCTTTATTTGGTCAGAGAAAAAGATATATGTGCATGGAGGGATTATAACGATTTGCATTTTCTCCAATGTGCCTGTCATTTTACCGATACATGTACAACATGTCATGAAGACGGAACTACATCATCAAAACGTCTTGAGACCAAAAAGCTTATTGCTTCTTTGAAAAAAGACAATCCCTTTATTGAAGCCAATATTTTTAAAAGTGTCGAAAACGTAAATCTCGATACTGTAATTGAATATAAAAAAGACGGTGTTCGCCATCATTTTCTCGATGAATATTAATGCGATTTTATGCAAAAGGAGTGTTATATGAGCGTATACGAAAGACTTTCCAAATTTAAAGACAACGAATACAGGGAATTTCAAAGCAAACTGGTTCCTAATATTTCGAAAGATACAATCCTCGGAGTCAGGACTCCGGATATGAGGAATATTGCAAAAGAAGTATTCGGTACCAAAGAAGGTAATGATTTTTTGAAAAAACTTCCGCATAAATATTATGAGGAAAATCTCGTGCATTTCTTTTTAATAGCCATGATAAAGGATTTTGACGAATGCATTAAAGAGACTGAAAGATTCCTGCCTTACATAGACTGCTGGCCTGTTTGTGACCAGTCAAGTCCCAAGGTATTCAAAAAGAAACATGAAGAATTATTGCCCTATATAAAGAAATGGATTGATTCCGATCATGTATATACCGCGAGATTCGGCATGAGAATGCTTATGAATGAATTCCTGGACAAGGATTTCAAACCGGAATATCTAAAATGGGTTTGTGCAAAAAAAGGCGAAGACTATTATTTAAAAATGATGGTTGCCTGGTACTTTGCGACAGCTCTTGCCAAACAGTATGATGCAAGCATAGTATATTTCGAAAAAAGAAAACTTGATGAATGGTGTCATAAGAAAGCCATTCAGAAGGCAATTGAAAGTTATCGTGTAAGCGATGAGCATAAAGATTATTTGAGAACTTTGAGATAATAACTAATTCTTTATCGCTTGTTAAAATTCATTTAAATACAGAAAACCGTTTGATAATGTATATCTTTGAAAAAAGCACTGTTTTATGGTAAAATAACTATGTCTGTGCAAAACGCATCAAATAATGACTTTAATGAAGAGATATACTGTAAATGAACGATTTTAAAAAGACCAAAAATTTAATTTGGGAATTAGCCAAGAACGATTTTAAGAAAAGGTACGCAGGAAGCTCGCTCGGAAGAGTATGGGCTTTTGTTCAGCCTCTTGTTACAGTCGTTCTTTATTATTTTGTTTTCGGTCTTGTTTTCCCCGGAAGAAGCCCTTATGACAGCCCGGTTCCTTACGTATTGTGGCTTACTGCGGGACTTGTGCCATGGTTCTTTTTAAATGAAGCCATAACGACCGGAGCCAATGCAATGAATGAGTACAATTATCTTGTAAAAAAGGTTGTATTCAAAGTAGGAATTCTTCCGCTTATCAAGACGATTTCTGCTACATTTATTCATATTTTCTTTATATTTGTATTGCTTGTCATGTATTTTGCTTACGGGTTCAAACCGAGCTTTCAGCTTATACAGCTTTTATATTATTCATTCTGTCTTTTTATGCTGGTGCTTGCGATTACTTATACCACGAGTGCTGTAACCGTATTTTTCAAAGACCTTTTACAGATAATCAATATTCTTCTTCAGGTTGGTATGTGGGGAACTCCCATTCTTTGGCATATAAGTGCTATTCCCGAGAAGGTTAAGTTTCTTGAACCGATTTTCAGATTCAATCCGATTTATTATATTATCGAAGGCTATCGCAGCTCGCTTTTTGAAGGAACATGGCTGCATGAAAGATGGCTTGATACGTTGGTTTTCTGGGGAATAGTTGCGCTGTTTTTTATTATCGGAGCATATGTATTTAAGAAACTTCGTCCTTTATTTGCGGATGTTTTGTAAATAAAATATTCAAATATTTTTGTATGTATTGCAGTCAAAGGGATTGCGAGAATTTTAGAATCACGGGACAGTATTTCATATGAGCGAAAATGAAGTAATAAAAGAGAATATAGATTTGTCGATAGATGTCCGCAACGTCACAAAGATTTACAGTCTTTACAAGCGCCCTTCGGACAGACTTATCGATACATTTCATTTAATGCCGTGGAAGAAATATCCAAAGAACCTTGCATTAAATGATGTATCTTTTTCTGTGGCAAAAGGAGAGACAGTCGGTATTATCGGTACCAACGGCTCCGGAAAATCCACTGTGCTTAAAATTATTACAGGCGTTCTTACACCCACAAAAGGCAAGGCAACGGTAAACGGACGCATATCCGCACTTCTTGAGCTTGGCGCAGGATTTAATGCGGAATATACGGGTGTTGAAAATGTATATTTAAACGGTACCATGATGGGTCTTACGAAGGAGGAGATAGAGAAAAAACTTCCTGAGATTCTTGAATTTGCGGATATCGGAGAATATGTATATTCACCTGTTAAGACTTATTCCTCGGGTATGTTTGTGCGTCTTGCATTTGCAGTTGCAATCAACATTGATCCCGAGATTTTGATCGTGGATGAAGCTTTGTCTGTCGGAGATGTATTCTTCCAGGCAAAATGTTATCGTAAATTCGAAGAATTCAAAAAACAGGGCAAAACCATTCTTTTCGTATCGCATGACTTAAGCAGCATAGCCAAGTATTGCGACAGAGTTATTCTTTTAAACAAGGGAGATAAACTCGGAGAAGGTTCGCCCAAAGAAATGATTGATCTGTACAAACAGGTTTTGGTCGGTCAGTATAAGGATGATAATAAGGGCGAAGTTAAAGAAGGCCTTAATACGGATACACTTGAATATGGTTCTAAAAAAGCCAAATACACGGATTGCAAAATAATCGACAGTAACGGCAAAAACAACAATGTTATTCTAAAAGGATCGAAATTTAAGATTGTCATGGATGCCGAGATTTACGAAGATCTTGAAGCCCCCATATTTGCCTTTACTTTTAAAAATGTCCAGGGCACCGAAATTACCGGTACAAATACAATGATAGAAAAGTCGATTACAGAAGGTTTAAAGGGCGGAACCAAACTCACAATAGAATTCACTCAGGACATGAATCTTCAGGGCGGCGAATATCTTTTGTCACTCGGTCTGACGGGATTTGAAAAAGGTGTGTTTACCGTATATCACAGACTCTATGACTGTATCAACATAACGGTTGTATCCGATAAAGATTCGGTCGGCTATTATGACATGAACTCTGAAGTTAACATAACATTTCATTAAGGGATTTTCTTAGAATAGCATAAAACATTACTAACGAACAAGCAGAAAAACCTTTAGTTTACATAAAATTATAATAAATTGCCAAACAGGTTTACATAAATGGATAATATGAAAATCGGAAAAGTGAATATTGATTTGAAGCATTATCCCGGAGAGGATTTTTATTCGGAAGGTGAGATAGAAGATCGACTTCTTAAAATCTGTGAAGAAAACACTCCCGATAAATTCAGAAAAATAATAGAGGATAATTCCGAATGGGCTTATCTTTATCATCTTTCGACACAAAGGCAGAATATTGTATCGTGGCTGCCCATTACTAAGAATGATAAAGTTTTGGAAATCGGAGCCGGTCCCGGAGCCATCACCGGAGAATTATGTAAACTTGCCCAAAGTGTTGATGCAATCGATTTGTCGTTAAAGAGAAGCAGAATGAATGCCAATCGTAATAAAGAATGCGATAATCTTTCCATTAAAGTCGGAAATTTCAAGGATATCGAACCCGAACTGGATTGTGATTACGATTGGATCATGTTAATCGGTGTCTTTGAATACGCAGCTTTGTATATCGGCGGGGACACTGCTTACGAAGATTTTTTAAATATAATTAAAAAGCATGTAAAAAAAGGCGGACGTATTGTTATTGCCATAGAAAACAGATTGGGACTTAAATATTTTGCAGGATGCAAGGAAGATCATACCTGTGTATTTTTTGACGGAATCGAGAATTATAAGGATGATTCGCATGTCAGAACTTTTTCAAAAAAAGGCCTTGAAAAGATTTTCAATAAGGTTGACATAACTGATTATCATTTTTATTTTCCTTATCCGGATTATAAACTTCCCAATACCGTTTTCTCCGAGAAGAGACTTCCGATGCTCGGTGAATTGAGAGACAATATCAGAAATTTCGATCAGGACAGACTTCTTTTATTCAATGAGACCAAAGCTTTTGACGGAATGATTGAAGAGGGTATGTTCCCGGATTTTTCCAATTCTTTTGAAGTCATTATCGGTCCCGATATTAATGTTTCATACGCGAAATATTCGATGGAGCGCGATGACAAATTTTGTGTTAAAACACGTATTATTGATGACGGACTATTAAAGAAAGTTGAAAAATCCTCTGTTTATGAATCTGGAAAAGAGCATATTTCCAATATTAAGAAGGCAGCGGATGAACTTTCAAAGCGATATAAGGATTCGGATCTTAAGATAAATGAGATTCTCGATTTTGACGAAGAATCAGGAAAAATAGTATTTGAATATGTTGAAGGAAATACACTTGAAACATTGCTTGATGAGCGTGTTAAAGCCAATGACAAAGACGGCTTCGTTAAGCTTTTCGAGAAGTATAAATCATACGTTTCGTTTAATGATGAATATCCGGTATCGGATGATGATTTCATCTTTTCAAATGTAATGGTTAACGCTGATGTCTGGACTTTGATTGATTTTGAGTGGGTAAGATTCGAAAAAGGTAATGCCGCAGAGACGATTAATCGTGCGATAAACAATTATCTGCTTCCCGGAAATTTCAGATCAAGGATAAAAGAATGGATTGAGTGTATCGAAGACTTCGATGAGGATTCTTTTATAAAGAACAGAGTGCTTGGCGATAATAAGGCTTTATCCACAATCAGACACAACATCGGAAAAGGTATTTATGAATTAAATTATCTTACCGACAGAGTTGCCGCGCTTAATATGAGATTCCAGATTTACGAGGATATGGGTGAAGGATTCAGGGAAGAGAATTCATATTACCTGGTTGACATAAAAAAACATGGTCCGAATATTCTTTTAAACATTCCGATTAAGGAAGGATTGGTTAATTTAAGACTTGATCCCGGAGATAAACCCGTCAGATTTTATGTTAACCAAATATGCTTAAATGACGAAGATGTCACCGATAAGCTTATCGGAATAAATAAAAACGGATGTATGGATATTCGTTCCTGCATACAGAAGAACAACACATTTGTTTTCAGAAAAAACGATCCGCATATAAAACTGCCGATTAAAGGTTTAAATGCCAAAGCCGGAGATATATTGAAAGTGGATTGCAGGGCAGAGTACATATTCTGAATTAAGTTTACATAATTATGATAGCGATTAGTATACTTCAATGCATTTTGTATTTGTTTGTCATTCCCTTTTGCATGGGAATAACATTTACAAAACATTTTGATGAAAAATATAATACTGTCGGAAATATTTTAACCTGCGGCTTTTTAAGTGAACTGGCTGTTTTTCAGGTTCTTTTTCTTTTGTTCTATAAACTCGATAGAAACCTTGCAGAACTGACATGGGCATCTTCATCAATTCTTTTTGTGGTTTCGCTTGTTTCCATTATTTTCGGATTTAAATCTATAAAAAAGATTGCTTTGCCTAAATTTGATTTAGGTTTTCTGGTGTTTGTTTTATTCAGCGTTTACATGGTTGTAATGAGAAATTTACAGGGTGTAAATGACGGTGATGATTCTTTTGTTATAGGCAATGCTTTAACGACCCTTACCACGAATTATTTTTATAAAATCGACTATTATACCGGAAAATTCATAACAAGCACATCTTATTCAAGACACATGCTTGCGTCCAATTCGATATTTATTGCATTTCTTTCAAAGGTTACATTTATTCATCCTGCGATTCTTGCTCATCGTATCCTCGGAAGTTTTGTTCTTATTCTTCACAATGCGATTATTTACAATATTTCCGTTCTTTTGTTTGATGATAAAAAAGAAAAATACAGAAGCGTATTTGCTTCTTTTGTTTCCCTTATGACCATATGGGATTTTCATTCTTATCTTACCGATTCGACTTTTATTTTATCGCGTGCATGGCAGGGGAAAGCACAGTTTGTTGCATTAAGCATTCCGTTTGCAATCATGCTTCTTTTGATGATAGGAGAGAATGCGGGTAAGAAAAATATTATTTATGTATTTATTGCCGTACTTTGCACAGCTTCCGTATCCATGACGCCTGTCGCGATTGTTCTTTTGACATTAAGTCTGGCTGTGGGAAGCGTGTGTGTCGGAATAGCCGTTAAAAAAATCGGTGTTATATTAAAGATGATTCCGGCACTTAGCCCCATGGCAGCTTTTGCGGTCTTGTTTTATTTGTTTTTAAAGTGATTTGAGGAAAGATTATGTTGGAAAGCAATCTCAATCCTTTTGAAATAATTAAATTATATTCAGGTAATACGACATTCATGCTGATGTTCGCTCTTTCCCTTATTTACCTTTGGGTATTTGAAAAAGATAAGGTTAAGAAAGCGGTACTCGTAATTTTGTCGGTAACATTGCTTGTTCTTTTTGTGCTGCCTCCGTTTGCCTACTTTTTTATGGACAGAATGGATGAGAGCGGAACATATTATCGATTCCTTTGGCTTATACCGACAACGCTCGTATCTTCTTATACCGTATTTTGCATTCTCAATCGATTCAAGAATAAATTTATCAAAACGGGTGCATTTGCGATTGTTACCGTATGTGTAATGATCGGCGGGGTTTTTATGTATGAATCGCCGACATTTTATGATGCAGAAAATCTTTATGAGATACCGGATTGTGTCATCGATATGTGTGACGATATTTTGATTTATGAAAGAGAGTACGAAGTTGTTTTCCCTGATGAAATACTTCAATATCCTAGACTTTACAGTGCTTATATAGTGATGCCTTACGGTTTTGAAATGCTGCAGTTCCAATACGGTAGAAACGATGACATTCATGAGGAAATGATAAAGGATACTTTAAATGTTCCTTATCTTGCAGCCCTTTGCGAAGGCAAACACGTGCATTATATTGTAATTAACCAAAACAAAAAACTAGACGGTAAATTTGAAGATTACAATTACGAATTTGTCGGTGAATACGGCGATTACAGAATGTATAAATCCACAACGATGTTTTTCGGTCCGTGGGAAGAATATGAGGAATGGTTAGCAGCCCATGAGTGAACGAAAATTTGATACAAAACTTGTTCCGGAAAAGTTTTACGTTGATTTTTCCAAATTGCTTGCAGCGATATCTCATGTTTCAAAAAAGACTGCGGATTCTCATCTTTTGGAAAATGAAAAAAACTGGGGTGAGTATTTTTCAAAACAAAATACAGAGTATATCGAAAAGCAGTACGAACTTGAAATGCTTCAATACGGTTCGTACAGAAAAATCTTATCGAATATTTTTATGAAGAATCAAAAATTCTGTGCGGCGAGAAACAGCTGTGAAGTAATATCTGTTTATAACGCACTTGCCGATCTTAAACTTGTCGATGAGAATACATCTTTCCCAAAACTTTTGAATTATTTCGAAAAGAAAGAAAGCATTTTAAAAGGTTATTTCGGTACATCTTTCTTTGGGCTTATCAAGTTTTTTAAAAAGTTTGATTTTCCGGTTGAATATTTAATCGGAAAACACATAACAGAAGAAAACTTAAACAGAATTCAAAACGAATACGAGACATATATTTTTATGTCTTTTAACAATAAAGACAATATCGCGGATATGATTCATACGATGAGTATCACCAAAGAAGAAAAGGGTTATTTCATTCATAATTCATATGCAAAACCCATTTTCTTTGAAAGCCTTTATGAGGCGGTTATAAAATACAACGAAGTATTCGGGTGGGTTTCAAAGCCGATAATAGTAATGGGTATCAGAAAACCGGATGATTTGAATAAAAAAATAATATTATAGGATTTAGATTATGAAAAAGAAACGTTTGAATTTTTATATTTTAATAACATTTTTGGCTTTTTTGCTTCTCGGAGGCTGTCAGAAGACTTTTAATTTTGACAGCGACAATTCTGCAATAGTTCCCGACGGCATAAAAATCAATTACGAATCAGATGTTGAATTTAACATTAATGACGGTTCGAATTCCGTTATGGTTGAGACAGAAGAGTCTGATGAAGATTCAAATATAAAAGATGATGAATCGGATGATGATTCGAAGACGAACGATACAAATGCGGGTAATATTTTTGGAGATTCGAATACAAATGATTCTGATGTAAGTAATAAAGATACTAATGATTCCGGTTCGGAAGATGATGTATTAGTTGATGCGAATGAAATGACTGATGATGTCAATTCATCTGAATCGAGCAATATTGAAGGAGATATCGCATCGGATATAAGTGTTACCGAAGACGGCGAATACACTTCAAAAGAAGAAGTGGCATTGTATATACATTTATATAATCATCTCCCCTCTAACTTCATCACCAAGAATGAAGCCAAGGATCTCGGATGGGACAGCGGTGCAGGCAATCTTAACAAAGTAGCACCGGGCAAAAGTATAGGCGGGGATAAGTTTGGCAACAGAGAAGGCCTTCTTCCGAAGAAAGACAAGAGAGTTTATTACGAATGTGATATAGATTACGTTAAGGGAAAAAGAAACGGAAAACGAATCGTATTTTCCAATGACGGTCTTGTTTATTACACGGAAGATCATTATCAGACTTTTGAATTATTGTATGAGTAAACGGATTTATTAATATGAGCTTAAAGAAATTCTTTGAAGATGAGAAAAAACAGAATATTTTGCTTCTTGCTTTAAGCGCTGTTGTAATGTGTTTATGGATTCCGTTGGCAATTACGAAGAATGTGGCTTATGACCAGGGTTATACGGTAGCCATGGTGCGACATTCTTTTTCGGATATAATACGTCTTTGCTCAAATGACGTTCATTCGCCGCTTT
>DFEM01000149.1 GCA_002369155.1 Lachnospiraceae bacterium UBA3802
CACTGATTCGTATAATAAAGAACATATCCTTTTTCATCTGTATGAGGATGCTTTGCACACTCTTTAAACTTTGGAAGGGCTTTACTCTTTTTGAAAGAAATGTACCAAAGTTGTATTCCGTTATCTGCTTCGTCAGCAACTTCAAATCCTTTGTATTTTAGGAATTTAGGATCGGATAAAAACGGCATCTTCTTTGCAGCAGAAAGTATGCAAAGACCATCTTTTCCTTTTGCTTTGCTGTCTTCGATACATGCATTCAATAGATCCGTCGAATATCCGTGACCTTTAAAAGAACCCGATACCCAGAGGCAGTCGATGTACATAAAGTTTGGTGCATCAATCGGAACCCAAGCGTTTTCTGCAGGAATGTATTCTATAAAACATTTGCCTCTTTCTGCACTCTTTAAGAAAACAAGCCCCTCGTCGAATCTGTCCGAAAGCCAGGCTTTCTTGGAAGCCACCTGAACGTCGTTATTGTTTGCTATAGCACAGCAGATGTGTTCTTTTTCTAAATTTTCTTTTGTAACCTGAATGTATTCCATGTTTTACCCCTCCAGAATTTCTTTCTGTTTCTTCTTCGTAAGACTTTCAAATACTGTTATATAAGCCTTATCGAGCATGTCTTTTAACACGTCATAGGGAACTTCACCGTCTGCTTTCACGGAGTTCCAATGAGTTTTATTCATGTAATATCCGGGGATAATATCTTCATATGTTTTGCGAAGATAATCGCCCTCAAGCGGATCAAGTTTAAGCGTAATGTAAACGGGTTTGTTTCCATCGTCCCTGCAGATTGCTGCAAACATTTTCCCTCCGATATGATAACGAATCCAGTTCCACTCTTCCTGCAAATCTTTGGTAACACCCTTTTTTCCTAAAAGATATTCATCTATCCATTCGTATTTCATACAGCTTATTCCTTCCCGCAGTAAGCCACCGCATCAACTTGAAACTGCAATCCCTCTTTGCCGCCGACATGTGCAAATTCCGTCTGGATGGATTTACGCACCGGATACTTTCCGTTGAATCTTTCTTTTATAATATTTTCCATAACGGGAATATTCCAGATATCTCTGAAAAGGCAGTCCATCTGAATCACGTTCTCCAAAGTAAGACCTACCATTGCGAGTCTCTCCTCCATATTGTCGAATGCCCCGTTTATCTGTTCTTCTATGGTTCCGCCGATATTTCCGACGCAATAACCCAGATAACAAAAATCACCTGCCTTTATTATTCCCGAATGTGCCCACTGTTCGTTGACATCATATCTTTCGATTTTGCCCATTTCTTTTTCCTCCCATACGTTATGAACATATTGTCTGCAGTTTCTTTTAATCTGTTCCTGATTTCTTTTTTCTTCCATAAACTTTAATCATATTATCAGCCATCGCTTTAAGTCTCTCCCTGACTTCTTCGGGTTCGAGTACTTCAACCTTGTCTCCGAATGTCAGCATCCACGAAACAAGATTATCCATATCCGAATAATATTCTTCAAAAAGAAGCTTTCCGTCCTTCCTTTCACTGTAGCATTTCATCCCGAATTCTTCCACAAGGCGCCACTTCATGTCTGCATCAAAAAGAGCTTTCACCTTGATATTTCTTGGATACAAAAGCTCCGCCGACATATCCGGCAGGGGAACATTTCTGCACTCGAATTCCTTGTTGGTCAACTCCACTTTGTCCATTCGATTAAGCTTAAACAATCTGTAATCTTTTCTTTTAAGACACCACCCGTATACGTACCAGCTGGTCCATTTGAAAACTACATAATACGGCTCGATGGTTCTAACGCTCTCGCCGGATGGAGCGAAGTATTTGAATTTAATGAGATGCCTTGATTCTATCGCATCCTGTATCATCGATATTTTCGGTGCAAGTGTTGCTTTATACCATGATGATAAGTCAATCAGTACGGATTCCTTTCCGCTTACAAGTTCCGAAGAACCCGCCTGAATCTTTTCCATAAGCTGACTGTAATAACTGCTGCCGCTGACACTGTCAAGACTCCTTAGTCCCGCAAGAATCATCTGCATGTCTCTGGATGTAAGAATGGTTCTATCCATCCTGTACCCGCTCATTATGCTGATGCCGCCGCCGACTCCCTGCGTGGTCTGAATCGGTATTCCCGCCTTGCAAAGAGCCTCAATGTCACGGTTAATCGTTCGCCTCGAAACCTCAAAATGTTCCGCCAGTTCAGGCGCCGTCGTCATTTCTTTTTGCAGCAATATCGACAATATTCCGATAAGTCTGTCTATCTTCATATTTCCTTACTCCTCTGTAACCATATCATACCAAACATGACATCTGTGTGTCACGTTTAAAAATAAAAAACAGGCCGGGACTTTTTTTGTCCCGACCTTAAATCTTTTATCTTCTTATTTCTTTTTAATGGGAATCCAGAGTTCGCAAAAGACTCCTTTTCCGCCGTCAAAATACAGTTCGTAATCGGTTTCTTCCGAAGATTCATAACCCATCTGAGGAAGAAATTCTTTGTAAAAAAGGCTCCATGTTTTGGCAATGCAGTCGCCGTCTTCCCCGATGCATTCAAATACTACATAAGTTCCGGGATTAACATTCCACTCCCTGAAACCTTTCTTTTCAAGTTCGGCAAGATCGTACGGTGCGGTATCTTCGTCAACGATAATACCGATACCGTAATCAAAAGTGTCCTGACCTTCAATTGTGGGTGTACATAATCCGTAGAGATCTCTCTTGCCGTCTTCTCTTAACATCCAGATCGGACCCAGCATCTGATTTGCATTTACTTCTCCCCAGAAATCTGCAACCTCGTGATTTGCTTCATCATTGATTATTTCATTTTTAAAACTTCTTACAAGTGCCAAAAATTTCTTTGCTTCTGTCTGTACTATTCTGTAATCCATTGTTTTTCCTCCTTCAACAGTCAGCTTAATTACCAGTGGATTAAAAAGAACGAGTTTGCCGGATTCTTCCCTGGCTGATTTGGGAGCTATTCCGTGAAACCTTGTAAATGCTTTTGTAAAGCTTTCCGGTGTTTCATAGCCGTACTTGAATGCAATATCCGTTATCTTGGCATCGGTTTCAACAATTTCTCTTGCTGCCATTGAGAGTCTTCGGTTTCTTATGTATGCATTGGCCGTCATGCCCGTTAAGAAGCTGAATGCCCTGTGAAACTCGTAGCTTGAAGTGTGCACATGCTTCGCCACGTCTTCATAGTTAATCTCTTCCAATAGATGCTCTTCCATATAGGCTATTGCCTGCTGCATTGATGATATCCACTCCATTCTTTTACCTCCTGTATGAGTCTATTGTAGGAGCAATCCGAATTTGCTTCATTTCCAGCCTTGCGAAATTTTGTCAGGTTTATTCTTCGCTGTTTAGTTTCTCAAGTACCTTGTTGGCTCTTTTTATCTGTATGAAGAAACAAATATAATAAACCAATGCACCGAATATAAACGGAATTGTTATGGATACGAACATGTCCCAATATGCGGTCGGAGCATTTGTTGAAAATCTTCCGTGAATAAATATTGCAAGAAAAACTATTCCGACCGTTAATGCGTACTGAGCGATTATCACAAGCCAGAAAGGGAATTTTTGAAGGTAAAAATGCAGCGAAAGAATCAATGTAATCAAAACCGAAAATCCAAGAATCGTAAAAATATTATCAGTATAATATCTGTCGGTAAAATTCAGGGCTCTTTCGTAGAGAAGTTTTCCGCATGTAATTAACGTAAAGAAAATGCAAACCATCGAGGCAAAATTTCTTTTGTTTATTAATTTCATTTCGCACTCCTTCCTTTAAGATCGTTTAGTCTCCTATAAAAATCGTTCTTGTAACTTCGATTCATTATGAGTTTCTCATCGTTCTTTAGAAAAATGATAACTCTCATGTTGATATCACCCTGAAGTTTTTTAATCTTGTAAATATTTACGATTACGGATTTGCTGATACGCGCAAAGCCGATTTTTGAATACTCTTCAAGGATATCTTTAAGCGCTTCTTTTATCTCAACGCTCATATCCTTCGTATAAGCAAAAGTCTTTCGATCCACCGTCTCAATATAGAAAATATCGGTGAGTGCTATCGTGACTTTTTTATCTTCGTATGTGCCTTCTATATAGCGAAGAGTATCTCTTAATCTGTCCAAAACCGCGTTGGTTTCTTCATCTATCTTATCGTAATGAAGTTCCAGATAATTCTCTTCAAGGTTTTCTTCTTTGGTCTTAATGAGTTTCATATATATCCTTATAAAATAAACATAATGCAAAGCAAAATATAAGACAGTTTTACATTTCTGTTGGTCAAAAGGTAGGCGCTTCCGAAAACAAATCCACCGACTGCGGTGTAAAGACCTGCACCAAGAGAGCCTTTGGAAACCCAGTGACCAAGTCCCCATGTAAGTGCAACAAGGATTCCTCCGAAGGGGATTTTATTGTTGTTAAACCATTTTTCAAATGCCATCTGTCCAAAGATTATTATAAGCAAAACAAGCATAACTTCAAAGAGATAATAAATATACTGAAATACAAAAAGAAGGGGTCCGCGGCTGTGAAACTCTGCAAGAACCTTGCTTCCGTTCCAGTCAATCCATGTTGATAAAAGGCAAAGAACGCAACCGACAACTATAAGAATCCACTGCCATGCTTTAATTTTGTTTTCTTTGTTAAAAAGTGATACCTTCTTTAAATTCGCGATCAAGTCGAGTCCTGATTTTTTCTTGCATTCTTTTACCACAAGAAGCGCTCCCGCACCCCATGCCACACAGGTTACCACCCAGTGAACTATCATCTGCCATGTATTAAAATCATTTACGCCTCTTTTATATAAAAACGGTTCAACCACGAATCCCCAGAGAAGCTCGAATCCGATTACTCCGAAAATTTCAATGCCGTAAATCAAAAATCTGAAGCCTTCCATAAATCTGTTTGTTTTCTTAATGTTTGTGTTTTCCATTTCTTTATTCCTTTCGTCTTTTTCGTTCGATGAACACAAAATATCTCAAAAGGAAATGCAAAACAATAAAACCTGTGTTAAGTTGCAACTCACAATGTCTAAGTTGCAATTTGGCACAGGTTTTTGTTTAATAATATGTTTTGTGAAACTTATTTTTTTATGGCATAAAATCTGTAAAGTTCTTCCTCTTCATCATAAAGATCTTTATACATCTTGGTTTCCGATAACTTAAATCCGATTTTTTCGGCCGTCTTCCAAGAGGGCGTATTGATATCAAGAATCGTAGCCAGTATCTCGTCTTCGTTGTAATGTTCAAAGAAATAGGATACATACGCTTTTGCCGCTTCGGTTGTATATCCCTTTCTTCTGTATGCCGATCCGACAAAGTAGCATATTCCGACCTTTTGCATATCTTCGTAATATGTACAGCCGACATTGCCGATAACTTCTCCCGTGTCTTTAAGAACCACAGTACAAGGAATGTAATCCGCTCTGGGGTCGTCATTTTTAGTTAATTCGAGCGCCTCTTCTATCCATCCTCCCATCCAGTCCGAAAAGTTTTCATCAAATCCGATTTCTTCCAAACTTCCGTCTTTTGCCATTTCGGCATAAGCGATTTCATCGCCTTTTTCTATTGATCTGACAATTAATCTGTCTGTTTCTATCTTCATGCAATTCTCCTATCTGTGAATATATAATCTCGTCATTTCGGGTTCATCATCCCCCTGTGCCATGCAAAAGAATTCCCATCCGTAACGTTCATAAAATCCTGTATGGTCCGTTACAAGATAAAGCGGTGAAATTCCTTTTTCCTTCATATCGCTGACAACAAAGTCAAGAAGTTTACCTGCTATGCCTTTTTTTCGATGCGCTTCTTCCGTATATACCGCACACACATTGGGGCTTAAATCCTTTCTGTCATGAAAATCATTGTCTATAACTCCCAATCCTCCGACAATTTGGTCTCCCTGCATGCACAGATACCATCCGTTTTCTGTGTTATTTTCAAGGTAATCCGTCATGCATTCAAGATATGCTTCCTTGGGTACACCCCATTTATTGTGAAACCATTCTGCTGCCGCATCCTTTAATTCAGGTTTCTCTCTTAATGATAAATAAATGTATTCACTCATTTTCTACTCCTTATAAGAAACGGCCGAACATTATTGCTCGGCCGTAATAAACTTTAATTCAGCATTATTCTTCTTTAAAAAATCTATATTTCTGCCATATTCCAAGGCAGTATCCATATCATTATCCTGAAAGCTTTCAAACAAATCCGAAGGTATCCTGCCCGGACGTGTCCTTTCATAAATCGTGAGGTTCTTGGGATGCTTGCATTTGCTGCATCTGTAAATCAGCCAGACATCAACACTTTTACCGTTTGCATTGACTCTGAACTTGCAGGAATTAATAAACTCCTGTTTCTTCCCGCAGCCTCCGCATCGAAAATACACTCTGACAGCTTTGTCAGATTTTTGCATTGCCTGTTACGGCCGACTTTTGATTCCTTAAGATTCTTTGAATACTTTTCTCTGACAAAGAAAAACTGTTGGCAAGTTCGCGAAGTCCCATTCCGCTTTTATAGGTTTCATAAATCTTAGCGTTACGCTCACGAAAGAAAACCTTTGCGGAAGACATGCTTCCCCACTCCTGTTTTTCCTTGCATGGAATATATATCAATTTTCCGTCTACATATTGCTGAATCGTATCTATTAATTCCTGTGGCAGTACATCTTCTGCCTTAATATAGCTCATTTTTATCCTCCTAATTAAATATTTCTTTTAGGATTCATCTGAGCTTACGAT
>DFEM01000135.1 GCA_002369155.1 Lachnospiraceae bacterium UBA3802
CGGGAACTTCCTTGCATACGCATCTTAAGCAGTCTTCTCCAATTTCACGAATATTTCTGAGTGCCATAAAACCTCCTCTTTAAAAACCGTTCATCGGGTTAAAATCAAACATAACCGATTCTTTTTCCAAGTTAAATTTTTCCGTTTCTTTTTCTATGTAATCTTTAATCTTTATAAGATTATCGTAGTTCAGACTTTTAATATAAATTACTCTTCTGTAAATATCGCACTTCTTTGAAAGAGAAGCGTTTGCGGGTCCTATCTTTCCTATTTCTTCTCTTATCTCCATCCTGTCTATCATATCCGAGATGACTTTTGAAAGCTTGACGACTCTTCTTTCATCCTCGCCTGTTATCTGGATACCGAGCAGATTGCCGACGGGAGGATACATCATTGCTTCCCTGTATTTAATCTCGTCTTCGTAAAATGCTTCGTAATCCTGAGTCTTGGCATAAGTTACGGCATAGTGGTCGGGCTGATATGTCTGAATTACAACCTCTCCGGGATTATCGCCTCTTCCTGCTCTTCCCGATGCCTGTACGAGCTGCTGAAATGCTCTCTCTCCCGCTCTGTAATCCTCTGCATTTAAAGCCATGTCCGCAGCAATTATTCCAACGAGCGTTACGCCCTTGAAATCATGGCCTTTTACAATCATCTGCGTCCCGATCAAAACATCGGCTTCTCTGTTTGAAAACCTTGACAATATGGACTCGTAATCTTCCTGTTTCTTTGTCGAATCCGCATCCATTCTAAGAATAAGAGCATGCGGAAATTCTTTTCTTACAAAATCCTCTATCATCTGAGTACCCGCTTTAAAGCCTCTGACCTTATCGCTTCCGCACTTTGGACATATCTTTGTAAACGGAGTCTCATATCCGCAGTAATGACATTTTAAATTACCGTCCCTGTGGTATGAAAGCGACACATCACAGTGCGGACATTTAACCACTTCGCCGCACTCCCTGCAGGATACGAATCCCGATACGCCTCTTCTGTTTAAGAAAAGCATTATCTGTTCGTGTTTGTTTAATCTGTCATCTATAAGATTATGAAGTCTTCTCGAAAATACCGATTTATTGCCTTCTTTAAGTTCTGCTCTCATGTCTTCGACATAGACGCTCGGCAATGTATTTCCCGTCAGACGATCGTTTAATTTATATAATTTGTATTCTCCGTTTTTCGCTTTGTAATAACTCTCAAGCGAAGGAGTTGCCGAGCCCAGCACAAGTATCGAATCCGTCAGTTCGCAAAGTTTTTCGGCGACTTCTCTGGCGTGGTACTTTGGCATATTGTCGGCCTTATAGGAACTTTCGTGTTCCTCGTCAATTACCACGATTCCGAGATTCTCAAAGGGAGTAAAGAGTGCGGATCTCGGTCCGATCATTATATTTACTTTGCCTTCCTTGACTCTTAAATACTGATCGTATCTCTCGCCCGCAGTCATCTTTGAATGGATGACGCTTACCGTATCTCCGAACCTCGCATAAAATCTCATGAGGTTTTGATACGTTAACGCTATCTCGGGAATAAGCATTATTGCCTGCTTCCCTTCTTTAATCCGATCCTCAATCAAATGCATGTAGACTTCGGTTTTTCCCGAGCCCGTAATTCCGTGAATAAGATATGTGTTTCTCTCACCGTTTTGGATATCTTTGTTTACGTCTTCGATTATTTTTTTCTGTTCATCGGAGAGTTCGACTTTCGAATCTTCGGGCTTGTCTATTCTAATGGGGTTACGGTATACTGTTTCCTCTTCGATTCTGCAGACATCGTTTTTTACGAGAGCCTGAATCGTTTGCGAAGAAACATTCATTTTGTTGGTAATAAACGAATACGAAATGTCGGGATACTTAATTAATTCTCTTAAAAGTCTCTCCTGCGCATTCTTATGCTTTTTTGAAGCTTCATCCGCAAGATATTCAAGTTTGGTCTCATCAAGAAGTGCTATTACTCTTTTTTTGACCTCTCTTTTGACGCTTTTTTTAACAGGCATTACGGTCTTTAGCGCATTTATCTGCGTGGAGCCGTAGCTTTTTCTTATAAAAGTCGCAAGTTTAATTAAGTTCGTATCCGCTTTAACGCTTCCCTTGGCTATTCCGATAAGTTCTTTCGTTTTATCGGGATCGTAGTCGTTAGAGTCTTTTATTCTTATGACAATACCGTTAATTACCTTATTTCCGGCACCGAAAGGAATCTCAACATTCGTACCTTCTTCGACAATTCCTTCGAGGGATTTCGGAATCTTGTATGTGAACGGTCTGTCCAGTTTTTCATGAGAAATATCAACTATTACTTCTGCGTACAATTAAATCACCAAAATAATCTATCTCTTCGGGCATTTGAAAATGCCGTATTTTACTTTTCCGGTAAGTTCACTCACAAGATCGGGATCTATGTCTCCGACATTCATCGTATTTACATGAGCGCTTGATACCGCCGAAGCATATATCGCACACTCAAGAAGCGAAACTTTCTTAATGAGTGAATGTATAAGCGATGCCAGTGCGCAATCCCCGCTTCCGACCGTGTTGACCACTTCGACTTTGGGTGCATCACATATGATTATCTGATCCTTTGCGTATAAAAGCAGGCCTCTGTTACCGAGTGTCACGCAAATGACTGCTATGCCGAAATCCTGTAAATCCATCAAATCTTCAAGCATCACATTTTTAAAAGATGCACTGTCGAAGAATTCCTGAAAGCCGATATCGAGAGGCGATAAATCATATTTGTGATTTGTAAGGCTTTCAAGTTCGTTAATGTTGGGCTTTATTAAAAACGGCGAATGCCCTACCGCGTTTGCCAACGGAGCACCTGATGTATCAAGACATACCGGAACTCCCACTCTGTTGGCCCGATCGATCAGTGTCGAATAAAATCCTTCATCAAGGCCTATCGGAAGGCTTCCTGACAATACGACCATTTCCGCTTTTTTTACAAGATTCATATAAAGATGCAAAAATTCTTCTTCGCTTTTTGCATCCACCAGATGACCGCCTTCAAGAATCTCGGTCACATTTCCCAAGGAATCAATATAATTCATATTGGTTCTTGTCTCTGTGGAAAGCATCACGAATTTGTTTGGCATCTCCCGCTGCTTTAATTCATCGAGTATCATCCTGCCGCATCTGCCGCCGACAAACCCGGTCAAAAGCACATCTTCTCCCTGAAGAGACAAATCAAAAGCAACATTTACGGCTTTACCGCCGGCATGAACGCTTTCAACGCTTGCCCTGTTTACTCTGCCTATGTTTATTGAATTAATCTTAAGCATCTTATCCACTGCGGGATTAAGAGACACACAAAGTATCATTTTTGCACCGTCTTATGAGAATTTGAAATCTTTAAGAGTAAAATCAATTCCCGTATTGTTTTTGTAAGTGTTTACCGAAGGATAATACGATACGGTAAGGAAAATGTTTTTGGCCGCGAGGCTGTTGCCTGTAGGATCATAAAGAATCGAATTTAAATCGCCTCCCAAAACAGGAGCCATAAACTCTTCAAATTCTTCTGCTCTTCTCCAAAGCTTTAAATCCCTTATTCTTCCGCCCTGATCCCTCACGCTTAGAAATACATGGTTTTCGCCGACTCTTCTTGCCTTTACCAAAAGAAGATTTTTAACGGCAAAAACAGGAGTCTGATTCTTTACCCCGAAGGGTTCGAGTTTTTCAAGGTCTTCGATAACTTTAAAAGATACATATCCGAAAGGCATGTCCGCATCTATGTAAAGTTTCTCCGTCAGATCATCCTTTGATAATTTCGAATATGAATTAAGTCTTTCCGAAAGTTCTTTTAAATTTTCTTTCTTAAGGCTCAGTCCGCATGCCGCCTTATGCCCTCCGAATCTCTCGAGGATCGGCGCACATTTTTGGATATTCTCTATCATGTTGTATTCGTCAATCGATCTGCCCGAGCCTGTCAGCAAATCATTCGAATCCGTGAATACAAGAGTCGGATGATAATATTTTTCTCTTATTCTTCCTGCCACCAAACCGCAGATTGCGACATGGCAATTGGGAAGATACAATACAAGCACATCCGGAAGGTTTTTATCATCGAAGTTTTTCTCAATATATTCAATGCCTTCCCTGACACACTTTTCCGTCAAATCTTTTCTTGCATTGTTCTGCGCTATGAGTTTGTCGCAAAGCGAATCGATTTCTTTATCATCTTTGCAAAGAAAAAGCTTTACGCAATCATCCGCAACTTCTATTCTTCCCGCTGCGTTTATGCAAGGTCCTATTCGAAATCCTATATCGGATACATTTACAGCATATGCTTTGGTGGAAACTTCGCATTTTTCGCAAAGTCTGTTAAGGCCCGGATTCTTTGCATTCTTAAGGCGCTTTAATACCCATTTGACAAGATTTCTGTTTTCTTTTTCAAGCGGCATTACGTCCGTAACGCACGCTATGGCCGCAAATTCGAGAAGTTCTTCTTTTAACGGCTCGAACTTTGATGCGCCGTCAAAAAGTGCCGTAAGGACCTTAAAAGCAACCTGAGCGCCGCATATGTCCGAGAATGGATATGCATTAATGCTCATCTTGGGATTGACGAGTTCTTTTACCTTTGTCGGAACCTCGCTTTCAGTCACCGTATGATGATCGGTAACCACAACCTCAAGGCCCAAATCTTTGGCAAGGTCAATTGCATCTTTTGCGGAAATTCCGTTATCGCAGGTTATGATAAATCCTATTCCGTCATCATAAGCTTTTTTTACAATGCTTTCGTTTATCCCGTAGCCGTCGATTAAACGGTTCGGAATCACGAAATCACAGTCAAGACCGAATAAAGAAAGCCCTTTATAAAGAATCGTCGTGGCGCAGACTCCGTCGGCATCGTAATCTCCGACTATCCTGCATCTTAAATTCTTTTCTTTGGCTTCTTTTATTTTGTTTATCGCTTCCTCAATGTTCGGAAGACCTTTATAGGAAAAGCTCTCGGATATGTCCGTATCAAGAAATCTTTTCATCTCTTCAACATCGGTGATGCCTCTGTTGACCATGATTCTTACCGCTACGGGATCTATGTCAAGCTCTTTGGACAAAGATTCATAATCCGCCGCTTTCCTTAGTAAAATCCAGTTTTTCATCAATTCCCAAATTTCTTTTTATACCATAATTTCAAAAGAAGCCTCGCAAATGCAAGGCTGTCTTTTTTAAGGTAATTCGTCTTCGTCGTCATTGTCCTTGGGAACAAATATCTTTCTTAAGAATACCCAGATTGTTCCGGCAAGGCATACGGATGAGTATGTACCGCAAAGAATACCGATCATCAGAGGAAGGGCGAATTCTTTGATTGAAGTAACACCCAGTATGTACAAAAGAAGTACCATGACGAATGTGGTCAGCGAAGTAAATATACTTCTTGAAAGTGTCTGTGTAATGGAAGCATTTACGATTTCCTTTACATTTAACACATTCTCGGGATTGACCTCTTCGCCTTTTTTCTTTTTCTTTCTTCTTGAGCCCATCGACTCGATACGAAGTTTTTCTTCTTTTAACATTTCTCTTATTCTGTCGAAGATAACGATGGTCGCGTTGATCGAATAACCGACTATCGTCAGCATACAGGCAATGAATGTTGAGCTTACGCTTATTCTTGCCACTGCGTAGAATGCAAGAACTATCAATACGTCATGTACAAGACATGCGATACTTGCGATACCGAATCTGAAATCGGAGAATCGAATCCAGATGTATAAAAGCATGCAAAGTACGGCGATTGATACGGCGATGATTGATTCTTTCTTCATCTCACCTGAAATCGTAGCGGAAATTGTCTCTGATTCAAGTGAACCTTCAACTGCATTGAAGTTCTCAACAAGTAGAGAATCGAGAGAATCTCTTTCGGCATCATCAAGCGTTCTCGTCTTGATAATAATCTGATTGCCGCCCTCTACCTTCTGAATCTGTACATCACCGTCTCCCGTGATACTTTCGATATGAGGTGTAATCTGTGAATCGATTTCTTCAATCGTCATGTTTTCGCTTAATTCAACGCTTGTAGAAGTACCGCCCTTGAATTCGAGGGAGTAATTAAGCATTCCGCCTGTCTTGGCTGCATTGATTCCCATGAATACGAAACCGCAGACGATAAGAACTACGGAAATAATAACGAATAAATGGCTCTTGCTTAAGAAGTTGATGCTCTTTCTTTCTTTAGCGACACCGTAAAGCTTAAGATTGGTAATTCCAAGTGCCATGAAGCCCTGAAGAATAAGTCTTGTGATTACAAGGGCCGTAAACATTGAAAGAACGATACCGATTGCAAGAGTCTGTGCAAATCCCTTAACGGTACCCGATCCGAAGAACATAAGCACAAGGGCTGCAATAAGTGTTGTGATGTTACCGTCAACGATGGCACTTAAAGCCTTCTTGAATCCGACGTTAACAGACTCTTCAAGTGTCTTTCCTTTTGCAAGTTCTTCTCTGATTCTCGCGAAAATAATAACGTTGGCATCGACAGCCATACCGATTGAAAGGATGATACCTGCGATACCGGGAAGTGTAAG
>DFEM01000154.1 GCA_002369155.1 Lachnospiraceae bacterium UBA3802
TTTCTTCCGGATTCGAGTGTTCCACTGTGTCGCGGGTATACTTGCAAAGAAAATCAATAAACTCGTCCGAAGTGTTGCCCTCTGTCCATGGAGTCACTATCTTCGAATTGTCATAATAATTTTTGCTGATCTGACCAAAAACATATTTGCCGTGAAGACGAGCAATCTCCCAAACCGGAGTTTTCTTTTTCATCATCGTCAGAGTGGCCCAATAAAATTCTTCCTTAAGTTTTTCCAAAGCTTTTTCATAATATACATTGATATCTTTTCCGTATTTAAAAAGCTCAGGATCCAAGGATGGGTTTTTATTCAGCTTCTTTTCGCGCTTTTTTTCTCTCTCCCGTTCCAGCTCCATTGCAAAGAACTCATCCGTACTAAGCGGTGTCCACGCCCATACTTTATCCCATCTGTGACTGGCAAGCGCCGATGAATAGATAAAGGACCCTCCGGCTCCGTTCATCCACTCGTTCCATCTGCCTGCTGCCAGAGTACCGTCCTTCATAATCAAAAGACAGAACTGCTCATCTTTGGGGTTCTTTTTGTCCGCAAATGACTTAAATTTATCAAACTGAACATTATTATCGCCCTCATCTTCGCGTCCGATATTTATCCAGCCGATCTCTTCATCTTCAAGGCAGGCCGTAAGATCATAGCGGCTTAAAGAATGCCATCTGACCACATCTTTTGAATCTACGGTGTCGGCGGTCCCGCGCAAAAAATATCCTTCTGTGTTGTGCCCGTTCCCGGTCGGTATCCATTCCCCTGCCGTATAATCTCCTGTTTTCAGTTCAACCAGACAGTATTCTCCGTATTCCGGCATATCCTTGATTGAAAAAACATGAAATTCGTTAAAAGACAGCGTGAGTTCTTTATAATCGGCTTTAAACATTTCTTATCCCCTATCGTCGTAAATTATGATTTCATTATAATTTCCTTTATCTCAGTATTCTTTTTTTATCTCTGTTATTTTGTATGTTTTCTTGAACTTTTCAATATCCGCTTCATTTTTTATCAACATTACCTCTGTGAAATAGCCGTCTTCTTTATTCTTAAAACCAGCTACCATTTCTCCGGTACAGATACTGCATTTAATTACAGCCATCTGTTTGTCGGAGTCAAAAGGAATGGGGTTTGTTTTAGACATTTTAAACTTTCTCATACTTTCATTCCTCGTTTGTAATCTGTTACTTAAAGCGGCGGTTCTACTATTATCCGTTACAAACTCTTAAATAAATCTCGTTTACAATTTCATCCTTGCTCTTGTCTTCCGTGATGGTGGTTTCTTTTATCAAGTACAAATAATCCTTTTCTTTCCACCACTCTCGCATCTCATCGGCTCCGAACTCAGCTGCTTTTGATCTGGTCTGATGACGTCTTACAGTTTTCTCAAAAGGAATATCAAAATAATACGCATATATGTCAGAGCCATACAATTCGATTGCTTCTTCAAACAGTTCTCGATACCAGTCTGCAATAAAAATTCCTTCCAGTATAACCACTTCGCAATTTTCGCTTCCGTACTTTAATATTTGCTTTATCAAAGGCAATGCAGGAGGATCAATTCCATCCCTTTCCTTAAGCACTTCTCTTCTTATCATATCCTGTGAAAGAACCATTGTGCCTCGCCCGAAAAGTTCCTGCAATTCCTTTGCTACCGTTGTTTTCCCGCTCCCGGAGTTTCCTCGTAGCATAATTAATTTATGCATATTCGTATACCTCACAAAATAATTGTTTTGAAATTATAATATCTTCCGCTATCATTATATTTACAATGATTCCGCTATCATATTTAATATTCCGATTTATTCGACCACATTACCTTGCAAGAGTTGAATAGCTTGTTCAACGGTAATTATCTTTGCATAGCGCCTTCCCCACATAAATTCATTGTAATACTTATATGCAGTCTCCTTATCAAAGTAGGGATTGTCATATGTTGAATTGGTGTATTCCGGAACAAAGATATTAAATCCTTTCTCAAATCCGCTTTTAATCGTTGCATCCATACAATAATCCGTTGAGACACCTACCGTTATTATATCCTTTTCACCCTTGGACAGCAGGTATTCCGTTAATCCCGTCATAGGGTGAAAAGCACTGTTCACGTTCTTTTCGAAACGTCTTTCATTTTCTCTCGGAGCAAACTCCTCATATATCTCATAGTTTTCCGCTGTCTTATCAAGATCTGTTCCCGGTCCGTCATCGTGCTGAACATATACGACCTCAACATTGTTCTCTCTTGCGATAGCAATCAACTGTTTGATATTATCCCCAACCTTTTTAAATTCATACAGTCTCTCATCAAAACATCCCTTTTGCGTATCTACAACTAAAAGTATCATTATCACTCATCCTTTATTACGTTATGCCGGAAGATATATTCCGGGATATCTTACTGTTGTCTTATCCCGACAAACTTAAATTTGTAATTTACGGGTGTATTGTTGATTTTTGCCTAACACCCGTAGTTTTCCGTGCTTTATTTCTGAATTTTACAGGTATTTTATCATTTTCTTCGTTACACCCGTAAAGACAGAAATCCTCCGCAAATCCCGATTTGTCATCGTCTATAAAACTTTAAGTTAATCTATTTAGAAATATTGAGATTTCTTTAAAAAAAGGGCAGCAAAAACCTCATACGCATATATTTTATCATAGTTACCTTAATCCTCCAAACATAAGATATCCGTGCGCTAGAGGGTGAGTACGGTCCTGTGGACCGTTGTTTACGAACCGACCGAGCCGGCAGGCGAGACTTCGAACCCCGTTCGAAGTCGACTTGCCGGCTAAAGAAAAAAGGCAGGACCTCTGTCCTGCCTTTTTCTTTACCCGTGCGCTAGAGGATTCGAACCCCCGACCTTTTGGTCCGTAGCCAAACGCTCTATCCAGCTGAGCTAAGCGCACATTTTTACAACGCAAAAGATATTTTAACCCAACCAACCTGCATTGTCAAGGAAATTACTGTTTTAAGAGTCGCTTTTATGCAAAGCGACTCTGTTTATGTTACTTAACCTGCTTTATCGAAAGCGATATTCTCTTCTTGGCTTCATTGACATCAAGGACTACCACTTTGACATCATCTCCCACCGATAAAGCTTCACTCGGATGTTTTATATATCTGTCTGCTATTTCGGAGATATGAACCAATCCGTCCTGGTGTACACCGATGTCAACGAATGCACCGAAATCTATTACATTGCGTACCGTACCTTCAAGAATCATTCCGGGTTTTAAATCCTTCATGTCCAAAAGATCAGTCTTAAAAATGGGTGCGGGAAGCGACTCTCTGGGGTCTCTTCCGGGCTTTGTAAGTTCTTTCACGATATCCCTTAAAGTAAGTACTCCCACTCCGCATTCTTCGGCAATTTTCTTTTCGTCTTTTTGTTTTACTCTCTCAGCCAAATCCGATACTTTTCCGTTCTTTACATCTTCAAATGTGTATCCGCAGATTTTAAGAAGCTTTTCACATGCATCGTAACTTTCCGGATGAACACCTGTATTATCAAGTACGTTGTCACTCTCGGGAATTCTTAAAAATCCTGCACACTGTTCAAATGCTTTGGGACCGAGTTTGGGTACTTTTTTAATCTCTTTTCTTGAATGAAAAGCACCGTTTTCCTCTCTGTATGTTACGATGTTTTTGGCTGTTGCCGAACTCAAGCCGGATACTCTTTGTAAAAGTGAAGGTGACGCCGTATTAATATCCACTCCGACTGCGTTTACACAGTCTTCAACAACGGCATCAAGGCTTTCTTCAAGTCTTTTTTGTGGCATGTCATGCTGATACTGTCCGACACCTATGGCCTTGGGTTCGATTTTTACAAGTTCTGCCAGGGGATCTTCAAGTCTTCTTGCTATGGAAACCGCGCTTCTTAAATTGACATCATACTGAGGGAATTCTTCTGCGGCAAGCTTGGAAGCCGAGTATACGGAAGCACCCGCTTCATTGACTATCATATATGAAACACCGGGACAGTTTTTAAGCATCTCTGCCGTCATGCTCTCTGTCTCTCTTGAAGCAGTTCCGTTTCCTATGGCAATGTGTTTTACATTCCACTTCTTAATCATGCAGCTAAGCTTCGTAATGCACTCTGCTTTTTGTTTATCGCCGTGAGTCGGATAAACTACCGTCGTATCCAAAACCTTGCCTGTCTCGTCGATTACAGCGGCTTTACAGCCCATTCTGTATCCGGGATCAAGTCCCATAGTAACTTTGCCCTTAACGGGAGGCTGCATAAGAAGCGGTTTTAAATTGAGCGAAAAATTATGAATTGCACCTTCACATGCGTTATCCGTGATGGATGCTCTTATCTCATTCTCCATTGAAGGCGCAAGAAGTCTTTCATAGCCGTCTTTAATCGCTTCTTTAAGAAAAGCTTTTGCATTCGATTCGCCTTTAATCATCTGCTTTTCGATGATTGCGATCGCTTCATCTTCTTCGACTTCAACTTTTACTTTAAGAAATCCTTCTTTTTCGCCTCTGTTTATTGCCAAAACCTGATGACCCTGAATTTTATTTAATGACGAAACAAAATCATAATAACCGCTGTATACGGAATCTTCCTCTTTTGAAGCGCTGCTTCTTATGTATCCCTTTTTCATGTAAAGGTTTCTTAACTGCTTTCTTATATCCACGGAATCAGATACCATTTCAGCAATGATATCACTTGCTCCGCTTAAAGCATCTTCAACACTTTCCACGCCTTTTTCGGGATTAATATATTTCTTTGCCAGATCTTCAATATTGCCCATATTCTTATCCTGAAGATATAAAGTCAGAGCCAGGGGCTCAAGGCCTTTTTCCTTTGCTATAACGGCTCTGGTACGTCTTTTTTGTTTGAAAGGTCTGTATATGTCTTCCACTTCGGAAAGCGTACGTGCATTTTCAATCTGAACTCTTAATTCATCTGTAAGCTTCTCCTGAGAATCAATGCTCTTTATGACTTCCTCTTTTCTTGCCTCAAGATTTCTGAGTCTTACAAGCTTTTCTTCAAGTTCTCGAAGAGAGGTATCATCCATACCACCGTGCGATTCTTTTCTGTATCTTGCTATAAAAGGGATGGTACATCCTTCATCATATAATTTGATTACATTCTCAATATAAGCCTGAGGTTTGTTTAATTCTGTCGCGATTATTTTAGCAATGTCTGTCATTTATTTTTGTCTCTCCTTTTAGTAAAAACAGGTACCGCGGCATCCGTATGGGTGCCCGGCACCTGTATCTTTTTTGTCTGGATTAAACTGTTTGTCAGTCTTTTGAAATAAAGAACATATTAACAATGTTCTGAACTCCGGCATAGATTAATACTATACCGAAAATGATTACAAATACTTTGGTTGTAAATAAGCCGAGGTAGATAATCAATACGCCGAGAACTATGCTCAAAAGTCCGAGAATAAGCGGAACGAACCATGCCTTTACGCTGTTTTTCTTGCTTGCGAATGCTGCTTTTAATTTAAAGAAACCTTCAACAATAAGATAAAGACCGAACATAATTCCGATAACCATCAAAAGCAGGTTTTCGATTTTGAAAGCAACATCGGAAATAAGAAGGATTACTGCCGCAATCAAAGAAAGCGCACCGATAATCAATTCCTTAATATTTTCCTTTGTATTCTTTGCAAAAGCAATGATATTGATAATTGCGATTAATCCGAGTATTCCTGCTGCAGCCCATTTGAAAATGTTGTTTACCATATCGGCAATCGGATCTCTGAACATAATCACAACGATACCGAGTACAATAAATGCTATTGCGGAAAGCAATAAAAATGGTGTTCTTGATGATTTTTTCTCACCGCTCATTAGTAAATCCCTCCTAATACTCTTTTGTTATCCATGTTTCTTTTTCGCCGGCATTATACAAGTCGCCCCATACCTTTTCACAAAGCGCTTCGCAGTTTTCGATTGTGAAAGTAGGATCGTTTGAAGCAAGAATTGTATTCTTTCTCTCTTCTTCAGTATATTCGCTTAAAGGGCATGTGTAAATACTTCCATATCCTCCCCGACCGATGTTGGCTACCAAAGGCTCGATTCCGTATCTGGAAATTACAACTTTGCCTTCGGAATTCTTGGTAAGTTCCACCTTTGCCAAACCGCCTACAGCCTGTTCGTAAACTCCGGCTCTGGCAGCTCTTGTTCCCGTAACATAATTGCCGAGCGAATAATATACAAGCATTTCATGTCCGTCGTTGGGATCCGTATACCATTCTACCGGCTGAATAACATGAGGATGTGCCCCGATGATTAAATCCACGTCTCTTTCCAAAAACCAGTTGCACCAAAACTTCTGATCGCTCGATGCAAAAGTCTGATACTCATTGCCCCAGTGAATGAGAACAACCACGAAATCAGCCTCTTCATGTGCTTTTTTAATATTTCTGTCCATTAAATCGGCATCGATTAAGTTGACTGCAAAAGGCATATCATCAGGCTGCGGCATTCCGTTAAGACCGTATGTATAATTAAGCAATGCAATTTTCATACCGTTCTTTTCAAATACGGTAATCTGATCCTGCTGCTCTTTGGTTTCATTAACACCGAGTACCATAATATCGGGATATTTCTTCCAGAAATTGATGGTATTCAAAAGGCCTTTTTTCCACTTATCCATGGTATGGTTCGTGGCATGAAGGATTACGTTAAATCCTGCTTTGGCCTCTGCATCACCGACCTCTTCTGCGGTATTGAACATCGGGTATCCTGAGAATCCCATGTCTTCGCCTGCAAACACGATTTCTTCGTTAACAATCTTAATGTCCGCTTCCTGAATATCAGGCAGGATTCTTTGGAAAAGATGATCGTAATTCTTTGTTCCGTCGTCTTTAAAACCGGATTCTGTAACATTAAGATGCATGAGCATGTCGCCGACCATCATTATCTTAAGAGTCTGGCTGATTTCCGTCGGAACGTTTTGTTCAAGCATCGCCCATTCGCCGGGCGTCTCTGCTGCTTCATATGTGGGAAGCAGATTCACTTCCGCTATCGTTCCGGGTGTTTTTACTCCGATTTTAAAATCCAGATTGCTTATAATATATACAGCGATTAATGCTATAAGTGCAACGAGTGATACTCCCACTACAGCCGCAATAACTTTATATATATTATTGGATTGTTTTTTTCTTCTTCTTTTTCTCCTGCCGGCCATTTTCAATTCCCCATTTTCTAGAATAGATTTTCTGTCAGATATTGATATATTTCCTGATTTTTTTCCTGCCAGTTGTCGCAGATGGCTGCTGCCATCTTTTCACTCGGTACCGTCATCTTAATGGTACAAAGTTCCGTAGCTCTGTCTTTTGCCCAAAGAATTGCTTCGTATTCGCCGTATTGATTCTTGTAATAATCGGATACTATCGAAGCTTCTCTTCTTAATTCCGTAGAATTGACTTTGAGATATTCCTGGATATCGCATTTGATTTCCGAACTGATGTCGCCCAAAAAATACTGAAGCGATTCCATACCTTCTTCGGTAATCGATATCAATGTTTTATTGTGATTCTGTTTGACTGCCAGGAAGTTTTGATCCTCAAGTGCCTTAACATGCGACTGTATGTTCAGAAAAGACGTATACTCCTTTTCCACAAAGAACGTGCTTATCTGAATCAGCGTCAGAGGCTCTGCTGCCGATTTGAGCATATACAGAATCATTAATTTGTATAATGTCTCTGAATTGTAATTCATATTTTCCCCGTTTCAGAATTTTTTTCCGATATTGTCTTTTACTGCTTTGCAAACCACTTCAGCTACAGTGGGATGGAAAGGAGGAACGATGATATTTTCGTCGTTTAATTCATCATCGGGAATAAGATCCGCAATCGCTCTTGCAGCTGCAAGTTTCATTTCTTCCGTAATCTGTTTTGCCCTGCCTTCAAGCGCTCCTTTGAAAATACCGGGAAATGCGATAACGTTGTTTACCTGGTTGGGGAAATCCGAACGTCCCGTTCCGACGATTCTCGCTCCTGCTGCCTTTGCAACGTCGGGCATGATTTCGGGTACGGGATTTGCCATTGCAAAAAGTATCGCATCCTTGTTCATGGACTTTACCATATCTGCAGTTACAATGCCGGGAGCACTTACTCCGACAAATATATCAGCACCTTTTAACGCATCAGCAAGTGTACCGTTCTTTCCTTCAAGATTGGTAACTTCTGCCATCTTTTCCTGCATCCAGTTAAGTCCGGGATAATCCTTTGAAATGATACCCAGTTTATCGCACATTGTTACATTTTTGAATCCGTATTTAAGAAGGAGTTTCGTGATGGCAACACCTGCAGAACCTGCACCGTTAACAACCACTTTACACTCTTCTTTGTTCTTTCCTGTTACCTTTAAGGAATTAATCAATCCCGCAAGTACAACAATCGCTGTACCGTGCTGATCGTCATGGAAAACGGGAATATCAAGTGCAGCCTTAAGTCTCTCTTCGATTTCGAAACATCTGGGAGCAGAAATATCTTCAAGATTGATGCCACCGAAATTGGGAGCAAGATATGTAACGGTCTTGATAATCTCTTCTGTATCCTGAGTGGCAAGGCAAATGGGAACTGCATTAACTCCGCCGAATTCTTTGAATAATACAGCCTTGCCCTCCATAACGGGAATACCTGCTTCTGCACCGATATTGCCGAGTCCGAGAACAGCCGATCCGTCTGAAATTACTGCAACCGTATTGGCCTTGGCTGTGTATGTATATACTGCACTCTTATCCTTTGCAATTACTTTACAGGGTTCTGCAACACCGGGTGTATATGCAAGTGCTAACGCTTCTTTGGATTTTACTTCCACCTTGCTCTTTGTCTCTAATTTACCCTGCCATTCTTCATGAAGTTTAAGTGCCTGTTCTGCGTTGGTCATTACTTTTTCCTCTTCTTTACTTATTGTATTTCTTTATTTTGTATTTCACATACATTCTATTTTGCATACTCGAGGAGTGCCTTTAATTCGTCCTTTGTAAAAGTATAATCGGTATTGCAAAAGTCACAATGAAGATTGATTGAATCTTCCTCATCAACCATCTTTTGAAGATCTGCTTTGCCTATACTGATAAGCGCCTTGGATACTCTCTCCTTGGAGCAGTTGCATCTGAATCCGACAGGAATCTCATCTACAATCTCAGGCTCCAGTCCTTCGCATAAAATCTCAAGTATCTCTTCAGGTCCTTTTCCTTCATCAAGCATACTCGTAACCGATGAGATTGATGAAAGATTCTTTTCAATATGCTCTATTATCTCTTCCGTGGCATCCGGCATAAGCTGTATGATAAAGCCGCCTGCCTGCTTAACGGTATTGTCCTTATTCATTAAAACTCCGAGACCTACACTCGAAGGAGTCTGTTCAGATGATGCAAAAAAATATGTCAGATCCTCTGCTATCTCGCTTGTCTGAAGTACCGTCTGACCTACATAGGGTTCTTTTAAACCAAGGTCCTTAATAACATCAAGAAAACCTATTCCCACAGCACCTGCGACATCAAGCTTGCCTAAGCTGTTGGCAGGAAGAATAACATTTGGATTACCTACATAACCTTTAACATATCCCTTGGAATCTGCGGTAACAGTCACACCCTCTATCGGGCCGTTGGAGTTGATACGAAGCGTGAGGATATCATTCTCACTCTTAAGCATCGCACCCATCATGCTGCCTGCCGTCATGAGTCTGCCAAGAGCTGCTGTACACACGGGAGATGTGTTATGCCTTCTTCTTGCTTCCTCAACCATATCTTTTGTATATGCGACAAACACACGCACCTGCGCATTACCCGCTGTCGCTCTGACAATTTTATCCATATCTAAACTTTTTGTTCTCTTCCTTTTTCTATATTTCAGGGTTGATTCGGTTATTACTTTCCCTGCTCTCTGGCGACCACAAATATTCGCTCGCTTGAATCCGTCGGCTCACCAAAGCTTTCCGAATCGAATGCATCCACAAAGACAAGCCCCGCTTCTTTGATGAATTCCTTCATCTTGTCAAGCGTATATCCTCTTTGATAATGATACTCGTCAAACTTTCGATACAGCCCTTTTGAATCTTCTCCATCCAAATCGGCCGGTACGAAAAATGTCACTTCATACTCATTGATATTGCTTTCCTCATCGTAATAATTTGACCAGATGAAAGAAGCCTCATCTCCGCTCTCGGCTATTGTTGAATCTCCGATAACTTCTTTGTATTTGTAATCCGTGTTGAAATCAAATATAAACAAACCCTTCGGATCGAGATAATTGTTGACCAGCTTAAATGTAGTCACAACATCTTCATCTTCCAAAAGATAATTGATGCTGTCGCAAATGCTTATGACTGCTGCCACGGTACCGTAAAGTTCAAACTCTCTCATGTCCTGGCATAAGTACATAATATCGGACACCTTGTCAAAAGGATTGTTTTCAAGAGCCTTATGTGTATCCTTTTTATTTATGGCGACATTGAGCATCTCGTTGGAATTGTCGATTCCTATCATGTCAAATCCGACCTCTGCGAGCTTCATGGTAAAATTACCCGTTCCGGCTCCGAGTTCGCAGACTATTCCGTCCGTTATTTTATTTTCATACAATGTCTTTTTGACGAATTCAAACCATTCATCGTAAGGAACGTCTTCCATGAATTCGTCATACCATTTTGAAAATTCAGTATATGCGTTCATAAATTACTATCCGAGGAAATGGAAAATTCCTCCCAATGCACCGTATGATAAAACCGTCATAATAATTGTGGCAAGAATAAGTCCGCAAAGTTCCGCAAGGATAGCCTTGGGAAGTTTGATATCAAAAAGTGCCGCCATGAGAGATCCCATCCATGCTCCTGTTCCGGGGAGAGGGATACCTACAAAAAGCATAAGTCCCAGGAATTCACCTTTTTTAAGTGCATCGCTCTTCTTGTTGGCTCTGTTTTCAAGCCACTCGGCAAATTTATCAATCTTAAGAAAATGGATGTTTTTCATCCACTTTAAAATCTTTTTAATGAAAAGAAGAATAAAGGGAATGGGAATAATGTTTCCCGCTATGCAAAAAGCGATTGCCTTCCACATGGGAACCTGTAAGATACTTGATACGATAAGCCCTCCTCGAAGTTCGATAAGAGGAATCATGCTTACTATAAAGCATATCCATACGGGTGCTATATTATGGTCCAACAATACATTAACAAGACCGTCTCTTAAAGCTGTCATATTAAATCAATTCGCAAAAAGCGAAATCCTTTCTGTTTATTTGGCGTCTAATTTCAACATGAATTTATTTCTGCATTATCGACTTTTGCACTTATCTTTTGATTATCTCTTTAAGTGCCGCAAACAATGCCTTCATTTCTTCATCCGTTCCGATTGAAATTCGAAGATAATTATCAATCTTCGGAATACTGAAGTGGCGCACGAGAATGCTTCTTTCTCTTAAAGCCGCATATAAATCATTTGCGTTTATTTCAGGATGTGTAACAAACACGAAATTTGCTTTTGACTCGGGGAATTTAAATCCTAATTTCTTAAATTCCACCATACTCCACTCTCTTGTTTTAATAACTTTCTCACAGCACTCTTTAAAATATGCATCATCTTTTAATATTGCGGATGCAACTCTGAGTGAAGGCTCATTAAGAGTATATGAATTGATTGAAAACTTAACGGCTTTTATTTTTGCTATAAGTTCCGGATTCGCAAATGCCATGCCTATACGAAGTCCGGCAAGATTTCTTGATTTTGAATATGTCTGAGTAACTATTAAGTTATCGTATTTATCAATAAGCTTGACTGCAGACTCTCCGCCGAAATCTATATAAGCCTCATCGACTATCACTACCGAATCTTTGTTAAACTCAAGCACTTCTTCTATCTTGCTTAAAGGAAGAAGTTCTCCTGTGGGAGCATTGGGATTGGCTATTACGATTCCGCCGTTTTCTTTTCTGTAATCATTTATGTCTATGGACATATCATCTTTTACGGGGATAAGTTCTTTCTTAAAACCGCAAAAATCCGCCCACACTTCGTAGAATGAATACGTAATGTCGGCAAAGAGTACGGGATCTTTTGAATGGAAGAATGTCGTAAAAAGAATGAATATTACATCGTCCGAACCAACACCCGTGAATATCTTATCCGGCGAAATATTCATATATTCACTTATCGCATCTCTTAAAGCATCGCAATCGGGTTTGGGATATCTTCTTAAGCAGTCATAATCTTCTGCCATTTTAAGAAGAGCTTCCTTGGCCATTTTTGAAGGCGGATAAGGATTCTCGTTGGTATTTAATTTAATCAAGTTATTAATCTTGGGCTGCTCTCCCGGTACATAGGGAGTAACCTCTTTTACATATTCTCTCCAGTTCATTTTTACTCCAAAAAATATTATTCTACCATGTCGAGTATGGCATCCGCTTCCGACTCTTTGTCATCGGCATTTTGATTAAAATCATCAAGAGCATCTTTGGCATTATCCTTTTGCTCAGCCATTCCCTCAACCGTATCAGCGGCATCATCGACAGGATTGCCGCAGGCAGTTAACGGCATTAAAAACGTTAAACATGCCAACAAAGAAAAAAGAAAATATTTGATACGTTTCATATTTACCTCTTAAATTTTCAAATCACTGAAATTATTTGAAGTACTTAACACCCGATTCGAAGATCTTAAGATCCTGTTCGCCGTAAATGTTGATGGCAACACCGCGATCGCGTCTTTCTGCATGAGCCATCTTACCGAATACTCTGCCGTCAGGCGATGTGATACCTTCGATAGCTTCGAATGAACCGTTGATATTGTATTCTTCATCCATTGATACATTACCGTCATTGTCACAGTATCTGGTTGCAACCTGTCCGTTGGCAAAGAGTTTTTCGATCACATCCTTAGGTGCTACGAAACGGCCCTCACCGTGAGATGCAGGTGATGTATATACACCGTCAAGCTCTGCAAGCTGAAGCCATGGAGACTTGTTGGATACAACCTTTGTATATGCCATCTTGGAGATGTGACGGTTGATTGTATTGAATGTAAGTGTAGCGGAATTCTCATCCTGACCGGTTATCTCACCGTTAGGAACAAGTCCGAGTTTGATGAGAGCCTGGAATCCGTTACAGATACCGAGTGCAAGACCGTCTCTTTCATTTAACATCTTCATAACGGCTTCTTTGATTGCTTCGTTCTGGAATGCGGTAGCAAAGAACTTGGCTGAGCCGTCAGGTTCATCACCGGCGGAGAATCCGCCGGGGAACATGATAATCTGTGCTTTATTGATTTCCTTTACATATTCTTCGATGCTTTCCTTAATCATCGAGGATGTAAGGTTTCTGAATATCTTAGTGGTAACCTCTGCTCCTGCTCTTTCAAAAGCCTTGGCTGAATCGTATTCGCAGTTTGTTCCGGGGAACACGGGTATAAATACATGAGGTTTTGCAACCTTGTTCTTGCATACATATACGCTCTCAGCCTTGTAAGAAGGTCTGTCAAGTTTGGTATAATCTTCGGTTACTCTTGAATGGAATACTTTTTCAAGAGGCTTCTTGAAGCTTGCAAGCACTTCATCGAATGAAACCTTTGTGCCGGCTACTTCAAAGTCTTTTTCGGTAACTTCGCCGATATTTTCAGCAAATTCGTCGTTGACTGCTTCGGTCATTTCACAGATTATGCTGCCCATTTCATTTGCGAAGAGTGCTTTTGCATCCTTGCCTTCAACCTTAAATCCAAGAGCATTACCGAATGCCATCTTGGCAAGTGCGGGTACGATACCGTGAGCATCACATACATATGCCGATACGATTTTGCCTTCTTTGATAAGTTTGCTTACTTCATCATATAGTTTAAGCGTCTTGTCGAATACAGGGATTGAATTTTCATCCTTGGGTATTCTGAAGATTACGAGTTTATTTCCTGCCTTCTTAAGTTCGGGAGTAATTACGTCCTTTTCTTTTGCGACATCAACTGCGAAAGAAACAAGTGTGGGAGGAACATCAATATCCTGGAATGTACCTGACATTGAATCTTTGCCGCCGATTGAAGGAAGGCCGTATTCCATCTGAGCCTTAAATGCACCAAGAAGTGCTGCGAAAGGCTGACTCCATCTTGAAGGTACTTCTGTCATTCTTCTGAAGTATTCCTGGAATGTGAATCTGATTTTGCTTACATCACCGCCTGCAGCACAAATCTTACTCATTGATTCGGTTACTGCATAAATAGCGCCATGGTAAGGTGACCATGATGAAAGATAAGGATCGAATCCGAAACTCATCATTGTAACCGCATCGGATTTGCCCTTCATTACAGGAACCTTTGCCACCATTGTCTGAATCTCGGTAAGCTGATTCTTTCCGCCGTAAGGCATAAGAACCGTTCCTGCTCCGATGGAGGAGTCAAACATTTCTACAAGTCCTTTTTGTGAACATGTATTGAGGTCTGAAACGCTTTCCGTTACTGCAGTCTTTATATCTTTTGCAGCAAGTGCTTTTTCAACCTTTGCATTTGCAATCTTTTCGAGATAATTGTCTTTCTTTGAAGGAGATTCAACTTCAACATCTGTTTCCTGATGAGCACCGTTGGTATTAAGGAACTCTCTCTTGATGTTGACAATCTCTTTTCCTCTCCAGACAAGAACAAGTCTGGGATCTTTTGTAACATCTGCAACCTTGATTGCTTCGAGGTTTTCTTCCTCTGCATATTTAAGGAACTGATCAAGATCTTTGGGATCAAGAACAACTGCCATTCTTTCCTGTGATTCGGAGATTGAAAGTTCTGTTCCGTCAAGACCTTCGTATTTCTTGGGTACAAGGTCAAGATTAACTCTTAAACCGTCGGCAAGTTCACCGATTGCAACGGATACACCGC
>DFEM01000101.1 GCA_002369155.1 Lachnospiraceae bacterium UBA3802
CTGAAAAGAACTTAGTTACAGCTGTATCTAAAGATATTACGGTAGATGGAAACAGTGATGATATTGTACTTTGGGTCAAGATGACTGACCAGGCAGGAAACAGTTCAGAGAAGAGCGTTTCTTTCAGCATTGATAAGGTTAACCCTACTATTTCCGTTACATACGGTGGAGCAGCAGGCGATCCTGAATTTACCAACTACTATTCAGATACAAGAACTGCTACTATTGTAATTAAAGAAAGAAACTTCAATCAGGATTCGGCTAACAACATGATTTCCAATACACTTGGAAATAAGGGTACATTGTCATCATGGAAAGAGAGCAGAGATGATAAGAATCCTGATAACACTACATTTACAGCTACTGTTACATTCGACAAAGATGATAGATACAATTTGACATATCAGGTATCGGATAGAGCAGGTAACTCTGCAGATTCTGTTACAACGCCTGAATTCATTATCGATAAGGTTAATCCGGAAGTATCAATTGCATTCGATAATGGAAACGGCCTTAATGGTTATTTCGCTAATGTTAGAACTGCAACGATTTCCGTTAAAGATGTTAACTTTGATGCAGGTAGAGTAACCATTTCCGGTATTAATGCTCAGGATTACACATTATCGAACTGGACCAGAAGAGACAATACATATTCGGCACTTATTACTTTCTCCAAGGACGGTGTATTCGCATTTGAAGCATCGGTTAGAGATAAGGCGGGCAACCAGGGGAATACAGCGCGTGCCGATAAGTTTACTATTGACCAGACCAAGCCTGAAATTACAATAGAGGGTGTACAGGACAAGGCTGCTTACAGCGGTTCTATTTTACCTGTAATATCTTTCAAGGATACAAACATCGATAAGAACTCCGTTAAACTAGAACTTATCGGAGCCAATAACGGTCTGATTGATTTAACTGACAGATATACAGTATCTGAAGACGGTCTTACATATACACTTAAGAACATTGAAAAAGTCAAAGAAAATGATGACCTTTACACACTTCGTGTGACTGTCAAAGATTTGGCTGGAAATACAACTGTTGAAGAAATCAAATTTGCAGTCAACAGATTCGGATCAATCTATGTTTTGGGTGATTTACTTAAGGGTATAAATGATAAGTATGTTCGTAATGCCAAGGGATTAAAGATTACAGAAATCAATGTAAACAAGATTAAGAAAGGCTCGGTAGTCATTACGCTTTCGATAAACGGTGTACCCAAGACCTTGGTTGAAGGCACTGATTTTACAATCTCTTCCAAAGAGAGCGATGCCGAATGGAATGAATATGTTTACGAGTTAAGTGACAGCTTATTTGGCAAAGACGGAAGTTATATCATTTCCATTTCATCAGAAGATGAAGCCGGCAATAAGAATAACAGTGACAATGAAGAAAAGGAAGCAAGCATCAAATTTGGTGTAGATGCTACTGCTCCTATCATCGCAGCCATCAACTTCGAGCCCAACATGTTCTATGCTGTCAACGGTATGGATTTCGTAATCTCCGTTAAAGACAACATGCTTCTTGATTCATTCGAAGTATATGTTAACGGAGTGAAGGCGGAATGCAGACAAGATGGAGAAATGGTTACATTCTACGTAGCCGAATCCAACAGAAGACAGGATGTTAAAGTTATTGCCAAGGATAAAGCCGGTAACGAAACCATAGAGAATTTCGAAGGTATACTTGTAGCAGGTAATATCTTTATCAGATTTGCTCATAACAAGGCAGCCATCATTATTACGGCTGTATCCCTCTTGTTAGTCTTTGGTGGTATAGGAACCATAATTGGCATAAGAAGAGCAAGATTATAAGACTGTATAAGAGAAATATAAGAAAATCCGAACTGTGAGAACAGTCCGGATTTCTTTATTGATTGGACATTTAAGTTATTTAACCACGCCTTTTTCGAGATATTCTGCAAGATTGGTTTTGATATATTCTTCTGCTCGTTCTGCTGCGACCTTTTTCATATCGTGTTCAACCATTATTTTGACTAATTCTTCAAAGCTTGTTTTGGTTGGATTCCAGCCTAATTATTTCTTGGCTTTGCTTGGGTCTCCCCAGAGATTAACGACGTCTGTGGGTCTATAAAAATCAGGTGATACTTCTACAAGGATCTTTCCTGTTGCTTTGTCAATTCCCTTTTCGTCGATTCCTTCGCCCTTCCATTCAAGCTCAATTCCTGCATGATGAAAAGCGAGTGTTGCGAATTCTCTGACTGAATGCTGTACTCCGGTTGCGATTACGAAGTCTTCAGGTTTGTCATTTTGGAGGATTAGCCACATACATTCCACATAATCTTTGGCATATCCCCAGTCTCTCTTGGAGGAGAGATTTCCAAGATACAATTTATCCTGCTTGCCCTGGGCAATTCGTGATGCAGCAAGTGTAATTTTTCTTGTTACGAAAGTTTCGCCTCTTCTTTCAGATTCGTGATTAAATAATATTCCCGAACAGCAAAACATGTTGTAGGCTTCGCGATATTCCTTTGTGATCCAAAATCCGTATTGCTTGGCTACTGCATAAGGTGAATAAGGATGGAAAGGAGTCGTTTCCGATTGGGGAACTTCTTCGACCTTGCCGTATAATTCTGAGGTTGAAGCCTGATATATACGGCATGATTCGGCTAATCCGCATACTCTTACTGCTTCAAGGACTCTTAATACTCCTGTTGCATCCACATCAGCCGTAAATTCGGGAACGTCGAAAGATACCTGTACATGGCTCTGCGCTGCGAGATTATATATTTCGTCAGGTTTTACGCTTCCGATTACCTTTACCAGACTCATAGAATCGGAGAGATCTCCGTAATGAAGATGGAAGTTTGGATTTTGCTCAAGATGCACAATTCGTTCTCTATAGTCTACAGAGCTTCTTCTGATTATTCCATGGACCTCATATCCTTTTTCGAGAAGAAAATCTGATAAATACGATCCGTCCTGACCGGTAACACCTGTTATCAAGGCTGTCTTTTTTTTCATTCCGATTGTATTCCTTTCTTCGTGCAGATTGCCTTTTTTGCTTATTTTTGTTAAAATCTGCATGTGGTATAAAAGCATTTTAATTATACTATTCAAAGCTTCATTTTACAAACCATTTATATTTTCATGATATAGAAACGGAGATAATATGAATATTATTTTACTATCGGGCGGATCGGGCAAGAGATTATGGCCTCTTTCCAATGATATTAGATCCAAACAGTTTATTAAGATTTTCAGACAGGATAACGGTGAATACGAATCCATGGTACAAAGAATCTATGCTCAGATTAAGTCGGTAGATCCTGCGGCTAATATTACCATAGCTACATCAAAGAGCCAGGTATCTGCCATTCATAATCAATTGGGTGATAATGTCGGTATCTCAGTGGAGCCTTGCAGGAGAGACACTTTCCCTGCCATAGCACTTGCCACGCTGTATCTTAAAGATGTTTTAAAGACGGATGAGAATGAATCCGTGGTTGTATGTCCTGTGGATCCTTTTGTTGAAGAGGATTACTTTAAGTGCATTAAAGAACTTTCGGCCCAGGCAGATAAAGGCGAAGCCAATCTTGTATTAATGGGTATTGAACCTACTTATCCATCTTCTAAATATGGATATATTATTCCCGAAGAAACGGCTGATAGTTCATATGTTAAGATATTTAAGGAAAAGCCCACGGAAGAAGTGGCCGCAGAGTATATCAAAGAAGGCGCTCTATGGAATGGTGGAGTGTTTGCTTACAAACTTAAATACGTGATTGATAAAGCTCATGAACTTATAGATTTTGAAGATTATTACGATTTATTCGCAAAATATGATTTTCTTAACAAGATTTCATTTGATTATGCTGTAGTGGAAAAGGAAGATAAGATTCAGGTTAAGAGATTTAAGGGTACCTGGAAAGACATAGGTACATGGAATACACTTACCGAGAGTATTGATGATAATGTCATCGGTAAAGGCGTAATCGGGGACGAATGCCATAATGTTCATATCCTTAATGAGACTGATGTTCCTATACTTGCGATGGGACTTTCAGATGTTGTAATCTCTGCATCACCTGAAGGCATTCTTGTCTCAGACAAACATCAAAGTTCATATATTAAACCCTATGTTGATAAATTTGTCGGCGAAGTAATGTTTGCTGAGAAATCATGGGGAAGTTACAAGGTTATAGACGTGGAAAATGGGTCACTTACTGTGAAAGTTACTCTAAATCCCGGTCATTCCATGAATTACCATTCACATAAATACAGAGACGAAGTATGGGTAGTCATTGAAGGTACGGGAAGAACTCTTGTAGACGGTATGGAACAAAAGGTATCAAAGGGTGATGTTATTACCATGTGCGCCGGCTGCAAACATACTGTTTTTGCAGATACGAGACTTATGCTTATAGAGGTTCAGCTTGGCGATGAGATAATTGCGTCTGACAAAGAGAAATTTGAACTGTAGAGGGCGTATTGATGAATAATGCTCCTTTTCTCCTTTGCCCGACCTATAAAGATTATATATGGGGCGGGGAGAGAATAAAAAAAGAATATAACAAGGATACTGAATGTTCTCCGTTGGCGGAAAGCTGGGAGTGCAGTGTTCATCCTGACGGAGAAAGCATTGTTGCATCGGGAGAGTTCAAAGGAAAGACATTAAAAAGTGTTCTTGATGATAATCCTGACTTCCTTGGCTCGCATCCTGATAAATCTTTTGGATTTCCATTGTTAATTAAATTGATTGATGCGAGAGAAAGTTTGTCCTTGCAGGTTCATCCGAATGATGAATATGCGTATCAAAATGAAAACGGTGAACGCGGAAAGACCGAAATGTGGTATGTATTGGATTCAAACCCCGAATCCACTTTGATTTATGGTTTTTCACATAATACGGATGAAGCGATGCTTCGAAGTGCGATAGAAAAGGGAACACTGGAACGGCATTTGAATAAGGTTAAAGCCGATAAGGATGATGTCTTTTTGGTTCATGCCGGTACGGTTCATTCTCTGGGCGCAGGAATACTTGTTGCTGAGATTCAGGAGAGTTCCAATATTACATACAGGCTGTATGATTACGACAGGATTGATAAAAACGGCAGGAAAAGAGAACTTCATATTGACAAAGCGCTTAAAGTGGTAGATTATTCTTTAAGTCAGCCACCGAGACAACCTCTTCGCGTATTAAGATACAGGCGTGGTATGGCGACTGAATTTTTGGCCAGATGCAGATATTTTGAAGTATCAAGAATGCTGGTAAATACCGATGAAGAGAGTGTGCATTATATTTCCTTCTCGTCCGATTCGTTAAGTTTCAGAGTACTTCTTTGCATAGAAGGTGAGGGCAATATGACATTCGGCTCTGCGTCCCTCGATTATGTCAAAGGAAACTGCATCTTCGTCCCGGCTGATTCGATTGAAATACATATATCGGGGAAAGCAACATTTCTTGATATTCGTGCATAATATTTTAGATAGGAGATAATACAATGTTAAAACAGGTTTCTATTTACGCAGAAAATGTCAAAGGAAAAATGCTTGAGATTACAAGCTTGCTGGCAAATGAAAATATTAACATTTTAGGTTCCGTAACAAACGACTCTGCCGAGTACGGTATAGTAAGAATGGTCGTAAGCGATCCCGCCAAGGCGCAGGAAGTTTTGTCACGTTCCGGAATCATATGCAAACTTACGGATGTTATAGCAGTTGAAATCCTTGATGAAGTAGGTAATCTGCAAAAACTATTAAAGGCGCTCGATGATGCCAATATCAGTGTGGATTATTTGTACCTGTCATTTAACAGAGAGAGCGGCTGCCCCATCATGGTATTTCATACCAATGATATTCCCGAGGTTGAAAACAGCCTTAAAAGCAAGGGATTCTCGCTTTGCGATTAACAGTCGGATATGATATAATTGTTAAGATTATGTTATGTTTATATTAAGGAGCAAAAATGAAGGACAGCGAAAGAGAAATTGATTTAAAAGCGGTATTGTTTGATTGCCTTCTGCATTGGAGAGGTGCAATTCTTTTCCTCGTTATAGGCCTTATTCTCGGAGGCGCATTCGGATTCTACAAATCATACTCCGGCAGTAAAAGCGTCGAAGAAGCACAGCAGATGACTTCTGAAGATTATTTAAACGGAATCATTGCCGAAGAGGAAGCCGGAAACAAGGTTATCATTAAGAAAGCCGAATTGGCCACCATTGAACAGACTGTGGCTTTGAATAATTATTTAAACAACACTCAGGCTTACAGAGATTTCTTTAATTACGATAAATTTGACTGCAACAATGTTCCCACATTTGAATATATATTTGCGGTTAAAGCAGACGATATGAAGAGTTCAAGTGACCTCGTCAACAAATATGTATTCTATCTTAAATCAAATGATTTTAAGGATTATGTTGCCAACAATACTGATTTAAATACAGATTACATTTTTGATTTGGTTAAATATACAGTATCTGATACATCATCAATTGATGCTCTTCAGTTTGATATCAAATCCACCGACCCTGTATGTATCTTCAGAGTTCAGGCAGTTTATTATGATGAGAATTCCTGTAAGATACTTGCGGATGCCGTAAGCAATTACCTTTTGGAAGTATCCAAAAGCCTTAAAAAGGAATCCGTAAAGCATGAATTCCTTTGCTTGAGTGAAAACTTTTCTTTCACCTATTCTGCAGAGTTGGTAAATTTGATTAAGGGTGCCAATGATGCAGCAAGCAATGCCAATATAACCATCGGTAAGAATATAGACAGTTTATCCGAAGAGGGCAAGATTTATTACAATATGCGCTTGGACGAATTGAATGATCCCAAAGAATCTGATGCAGAGGCAGAAGAAGACTCATCCTCAGGCATTAAATCAATCATTAAAAGCTGCATTAAATTCGGTGCGGTGGGAGCAGTAGGACTCGTTGTAGTTTTCTTTGGATGTATCGTATTGTTTAAATATGTCCTTGGCGGCAAGATTTATAACGGCGATGAATTGACATCTCTTTATGAAGTTAATATTTTGGCCAATGTATTTGCTGCAGAGAATAAGAAAAAGGCTTTTGGATTTATAGACAATCTGATTATAAAGCTTCGTGATTCCGGAAAGAGGAAGTTTGATCTTGAAAAATCCCTTGAGATTGCAACTTCAGCCATCAGAATCGCAGCTAAGAAAAATGAATTATCCGAAGTTACGGTTATCGGATGCAATTTATCGGAAATCAAAGATGTATCAGGTAAGCTCTACGAAAAACTTGCCAAAGACAACATTAAAGCCGTTGAACTTGACAATATCCTTTATGATCCCGAATCTTTGGGAAAAGTATCAGGCAATCAAGGTGCGGTATTAATGGTACGTCTTGGCAACACATTATATGATGAGTTTGCAAAGGAAATTGAGATTCTTAAATCACAGGAAGTTAAGATTCTCGGCGTGGTTACGGTGGATATCTAAAGCCATAATATATGTACAGGATTAAAGAAGATGAATTCAAAGAAAAGTACATATTGATGGTGCCTTCCATGATGGACAGCCTTTTTCCTCTGCTTAAGTATTCGCTTTTTTCGAAGAATTATCATCCGATATTTTTAGAATGCGAGGAAGACTTAATAAATACCGGGATTAAATATGTTCATCCGGATATGTGTTATCCTTCTGTTTTGATTATGGGTCAGTTTGTCACAGCTTTAAAGAATTGCCCATATGATTTGAATAAGGTTAAGCTTTTGATGCCCTCTGCAGGTGATGCCTGCAGGGGCTCTAATTATGTTACGGCTCTTCGAAGAACCGTCGATATGATGGGCCTTAAGGATACCGTTAAGGTTTTGACTCTTAACATGGTGGGAATAGATCCCGATAATCAATTGGTAATTAATCCCATGATGCTTTGGCGTGCTTTCTTTTCATTCTTTTACGGGGATATCCTTATGATTCTTGTCAATCAGGTAAGGCCTTATGAGAAGAACAAGGGCGAAGCGGATGCTTTGTGGAATAAATGGATAGATATAATCTCTGATGATTTAAAAAGATTCAGACACCTTACATTTGGCCATATGTTCAGGAACTTTGAGAGGATATGTAAGGATTTTAAAGCGATAGAGCTTACCGGCGAGAAGAAGCAAAAGATCGGGATGGTCGGTGAACTCTACGTCAAATACTGTCATCTTGGCAACAAAGATATGATTAAGTTTTTAGAGGAGCAGGACTGTGAAGTGCATGTCAACGGTGTGACATGGTATCTTTGCTATTATATAGATTCACATCTTTCAGCGGAATTCGGCATACACAATCAATTGCCTGTAAAGACGGCTCTTAATTTCATGATGTATTTTCAAAATAAGATGATTAAGGCCATGAGGAAATACGGCTTTTATACCTTTGACGGATATAAGGAATTTAAGAAAGAGGCAGAAAAACACGTACCCACAGGGTATATAGTCGGTGACGGGTGGCTTATCGGTGCGGAGGCTTCAGCTCATATACTGCATGAATATAAGAAAGTACTGGCGGTTCAGCCTTTCGGATGCCTCCCCAATCACACCTGCGGCAGAGGAATGTATCCCGTGCTTTCAAGGCAATTCCCCGAAGGCAGGATAGTAAGCGTTGATTTTGATGCAAGCATGTCCCTTGTGACCGCTCAAAACAGGGCAATGATGCTGGTACAGTGCGAATTAATCGAATAGATCATTTTATTTTGGATAATCTTTCTATTCTCTTTTCGTAAGAGTAGCAGACACCGTCAATGTGAGCCTTGCTTTGCCTTGAATCCTTTTCGTAGATTTTTAGCAATAAGGAAGTGCCCGGAAGCTTATCAAGGTTTATTAGTGAATAATCTTTTACAAGACTTAACATTTTTTCTGCATCTTGTTCAAATCCCTTGGTATATAAATATTTCATCTCAGCTTCATTGGTCGGGGCTTCGGTATTGGCATACAAGGACTCTCCGCTGTCAAATATAGGTGCAACTCCGATAAACTTCAGGCTTTCGGAATCCCTTAGAAAACCGATATTATTAAAATGCCTGTCTCTTTGAGACATAACGTAGTCGGTCAGGATTTGATATTCCAAAGAAGCCCTTACTTCGTCTGAATCCATTCCGTTTTCTTTACAGACATTAAGCAAATGTTCAAAGTAGTTTTCCGTATTTTTTTGCTTTTTCGATATAATCAAATCGTATGCGCTTATCAATTCGATTTGCTCTGAAGTAAAGCACTTGCAAAAACAACCATAATCATAAGGTTTATGTTTGATTTTAACTAAATTATAATCAACATAATTTGAAAATCCTTGCGAATGATGGATTTTTGATGCGATATGCTCATTGAGACTTTCATCTGATTTATCGGTGGAATTTCCTTTTACCAGATATCTTTCCCCTTTTTTTATAATCCATGTTTTTTCGATACCTCCTGTCAGCGAACTGTTCGGAGAATATCTTAATTCGTTGCTTTTGGTTTTATCCCGCTCCCATTCCAAAGTATTGTCTTTAAAATCATTAGTGAAAAGATTCACATCCTTCCATTTAAGGGCAGAATCAATGGGTTTAATCCAATAGCAGTCATTCAAACTTAATCCGAGATTTTTAAATAAGTATTCTTTGGGTATACTTATATTTCTTGCTTTAAGCATGGCTGTCAGATTGTTTCGACTAAGCGGAATTGCCCTGGACTGCCACCATGAGTGAAACCATAAATCATCACTGCGACTGCATACAGGAGCATGTTCTTTGTTTTTCAGCTCCTTGGCAAATGAGATTACTTCTCCTTTGTTGCTAAAAGAGATAATGGTAATCGGGATATCTTTATGCATTAAGATAAAGGGAAGGTATTTATCCATTTTTCCTCCTTTTCTTTGTTTTTAATATATTCGTATTCCCATTCTGCCAAAGTTTTAACATAGTCTTTGTTGAATGAATTAACCTTACAAAGATATAAAAGATTATCGGTTCCTGTTAAGTTAAGATAATAACTCTTATTTTTTACTATTATTTTCCCAAAGTATGTACTTATATTCTCGGAGTCGGATAATTTAACCAATTTATCGACAGATATACCAAGAATATCCGAGATTTTTTTAACATATCCGTATTGCATTTTGTAGACGGAAGTTTTTCCGTTAACGAAATCGTTTAAGGTGCTGTAAGGTATCCCGGTTTTTATAGACAGACTTTTTATGTCATATTGTTTTGATTTTATTAACTTCTTTAAGTCCATGTGCATCAACCCCTTCTTTCAAAAATATTATACCGCTACAGCGGTACAAACGCAATGGTGCTTTTATGGGAAAAATGATGTTCTTGTGATATAATTATCTTGTTCGGAAATTACTTATGATACCTATGCAAAATAATAAAAAAATAGTATTATATTAAAGATATGGGAGGGTCAAATTATGGCAGACAACAAATGGCGTTTCAGAGGAGAAGATTTAAAGGGCACAGAGACCGAAAAGAACCTGCTTGCAGCATTTGCAGGCGAGTCAGAGGCTCGTAACAAATATACATTCTTTGCTTCAAAGGCCAAGAAGGAAGGTTTTGTTCAGATTTCCAATATCTTTGCCGAGACGGCAGCCAATGAAAAAGAGCATGCTGAGATCTGGTACAAGATTCTTACCGGTATCGGAACCACGGTAGACTGCCTTGAAGCAGCGGCTGACGGCGAAGCATATGAGTGGAAAGAGATGTATCCTTCATTTGCAGCCAAAGCAAGAGAAGAAGGCTTTGATGAGATTGCGGAACTTTTCGAAGGCGTGGCTGCAATCGAAAAAGAACACGAAGAGAGATACAGAAAGCTCTTAAAGAACATTAATGATAAACTTGTATTCTCTCGTGACGGAGACTGCGTATGGCAGTGTTCCAACTGCGGACATATCGTTATCGGCAAGGAAGCACCCGAGGTTTGTCCTGTATGCAATCACCCGCAGGCGTACTTCCAGCTTAAGGCAGAGAACTACTAAACAAACAAAAGAGGAGGGTTACATTATGAAATTTTATCGTTGTAAAAAATGCGGAAAGATTATAGCTATCGTTAACGAGACACCGTGCCCCACGATGTGCTGCGGCGAGGCAATGGAAGAGATTATTCCGGGCATTACCGATGCAGCATTAGAAAAGCATGTTCCGGTATTTGAAGTTGCAAACGGCAAGGTTACCGTTACGGTAGGAAGCGTAGAGCATCCCATGCTCGCAGAGCATTATATTCAGTGGATTGCGATTAAGACAAAGAACGGCAATCAGAGAGTCACCCTTGAACCCGGTGATGCTCCCAAGGCTGAATTTGCTATCCTTGAAGGCGACGAAGTACTTGAAGTATATGAGTATTGTAATCTTCACGGACTTTGGAAGGCTTAAATCTTTGATTTATTATCCACGCAAATTAAGGGGAAAGAAATTGCGCGACATAAATATTCATGAAAATATGAATAATTTTGGCAACTCAAGGCGGGCAGCGATGACCGCCTTAAGAGTTGCCTTTATTTATGCTTTTGCGGCCCTTCTTTTCCTGCCGTCGTTAAAGGCAGAGGCCAAAGGAAACATACATACAGGATCGCCTGAATATGTTTCTTCTGCTCTTGAAGAATTTAATGTCGGAGTCTATACGGAGGCTACAGAAGGAGACAGACTCGGGGAATTTGAGTTAATCATTTCTTTTGATCCCGCATATCTTATATGCATTGAAGAAGACGGTGAAAACACGTCTGGGGAAATCAGGATTAAAGAGGATTCTTTTGATGCTCTTCGTTATAAAATCATGCTAACCTTTAAGCCGCTTGTCGGAGGAGAGACCAAGATAGAAGTAAAGGAAGCTACACTTAAATCTCCTGATGGAGAAAAGCTTGAGACAGATTCTCTTCCGTCAATTCCCATTCACATAAATGCTCCTCAATTAACTCCTCCCGATTATATGAGTGTAAACGGTGTCAGAATTGAGGGATTTAATTCTAAAGATACCGAATATAAGGTTAATATTCCTTATGTGGAAAAGCTTTTTATATATGTTCCCGAAGATTATAAAGTGTCTTACGAGGATTCATTGTCTGAAGGAAAGAACACAGTGAAAGCTTTGGTTACCAAAGAAGGATTTTCAACGCTTGAATATACGCTGGAAGTAAACATGGAGGCTAAACCGACTGAAGAGCCTGTGGTTCAGGAGGAAGAAACTAAAGGAACCACAGATAATGAACCGGAAATAGATCCCGAGATGCTTGAGATTAAAGAAGCATTAAAAAAGAGCAACGAAAAGAAGAAAAATCCAGAGATAGAGGCTCTTAATTTAAAAGGCATGATTGCACCATCAAACAGCAATCAGGTTGAGATTAAGAATGAAAACCATAAGAATATAATCATTCTTTTGGGACTTATCGGATTAAGTATTATTATTTTTTTGGCGAAGCTTTTTAGCAGCGTTGTTATAAATGGAGATCACGGTGTTCGCAGGGAGAGAGGATTGAATTTAAAAAACAGATTGTCTTCCAAAAGAAAATCGGATATGTTTTCTTTTGCGGAGATTGAATCAAAGAAATCAGCCTCGTCAAAGTATTTTGAATATGGATTGGATGTAAAAATAAACGATGTTTCCGATAAAGAAGGAAAAGAGAATGTCGGAAAGAAATGATATATTAAAAGCTATGCCAATTGTCGATTCTCATTGCCATATTTTACCCGGAATTGATGATGGCGCTAAAAGCACTGAGCAGACTCTTGGGATGTTAAGGATTGCAGAGAGTGAGGGTGTAACGCATATTATTGCCACTCCGCATTTTAAGGTCAATCATAAAAATGCATCCTTGGAAACAAGAGAGAAGACATTGGAAAATGTCAAAGCATTGGCGAAAGAAAACAATATAGACATTAATCTTTTTCTTGGCAATGAGGTAATGTTTTTTAATGACATAGAAAGTGTCTACGAAGAAAAAAAGATATGTACGATGAACGGCACCCACTATCTGTTAACGGAGTTTTATCCGGAGGACGAATTTGCCAAGATACGAAGAGGCCTCGAAGCAATATTTGAACTTGGTCTAATACCGGTGCTGGCGCACGCGGAAAGGTATACGGCTCTAAGAAAAAGTGTCACAAATACCGCGCTTTTGGCAGACATGGGAGTTGTTATCAGCATTAACGCTTCATCGGTGGCAGGCAAAGCGGGTTTTGGAACTAAACTTTTTGTCAAAAAACTCATTAAAGAAAAAATAGTATCACTGATATCATCTGACGCACATGATGATATTAAAAGAGCACCTGTTTTCGCGGATTGTATAAGAAGCTTAAGCAGAATTGCAGATGAAGAATACATTAAAGATATTTTATATAACAATGCAAAGGAAATATTTGAACTGACGCGATAATTATTACCCTTGGAGTATAGGATGGAAGAAAAAAAGTACAGAGAAAACGAAGAAGAAAAAGAAATTGATTTAAGAGAAATAGCCGCATACCTTTTCCATTGGCTGTGGCTTATTATGATTGCAGGACTTTTGGCTTCTGCAATTGCCTTTGCATACAGTTCATTTATTATGAAGCCTCAGTATGTATCCACCACCAAAATATATGTGTTAAACAGAAGCGGTCAAAACGAGAATTTAACTTATGCGGATACCCAGCTTTCCACACTTCTTACCAAAGACTTTAAAGAACTTATCAAAAGCAGATTTGTACTTGAAACCGTCATAGAAGAATTGGAGCTGCAGGAGACATATGAACAATTGGCTTCAAAAATCACCGTAAACAATACAAGTGATACGCGTATTATCGGAATAAGCGTGGAAGACTATGATCCTGCCAGAGCTCAGTATATAGCAAACGCAGTCAGAGAAGTTGCAGCGATTCATATCCGTTCCGTTATGGATATCGAGGCAGTTAATGTGGTGGATGAGGCAAACCTTCCCGATGTTCCGGCCAAGCCTTCCAAGAAAAAAATCACGGCAATAGGTTTCCTTATAGGTGTGGCACTCATAACCGGAGTATTGGTGTTAAGATTCTTCCTTGATGATTCAATTAATACTACCGAAGATGTTGAAAAATATTTGGGTATCACAACGCTCGCCGTTATTCCTGTAATGCAGCAGGAAAAAGAAGATGAACTTTCTACCAGGATAAAGAATTAGATAAGGGATTAAATATGCAGGAAGTATTTTTAAAACAGGATAAATTGGATTTCAGGTCGCTTGAAGCAATAAAGACTTTAAGAACAAATGTGGAGTTCTCCGGAACAAACGTTAAGACGGTTTTGTTTACAAGTACAACTCCGGGAGAAGGGAAAAGTACTGTTTCTTTTGAACTTGCAAGAAGCTTTGCTCAGGCAGGCAGGAAGACTCTTCTTTTGGATCTAGACCTTCGCAAATCCGTCATGAAGGGAAGATATAAAAGAGGCAGGGTAAGATATGGCATAAGCCACTATCTTATCGGCAAAGTTGAAATAGATGATGTACTGTGCTTTACGGACATTCCCAATCTTTTCCTGGTTTTTGCAGGCCCTGTGCCGCCAAACCCCAGCGAACTTTTGCATGGTGATAGATTCGAGGAGTTTATGACAAAAGCCAAGGAGATATTTGATTTTATTGTAATTGATACTCCTCCCATCGGTTCTGTTATTGATGCGGCTATTGTATCCAAACACTGTGATGGCGGTATTATCGTGGTCAAATCCGGCAAAATCAGCTACAGATATGCCAAGAAGGTCAAAGAACAGCTTGAGATGGCAGGCTGTAAGATACTCGGCTGCGTGCTTAATCAGGTCAAGATTAACGGTAAAGGTTATTACGGCAAGTATTACGGAAAATACTACGCGGATTATTACGGCGAGGAAAAGCAGTAAAAAAGCAATGATATATTATGCTGATATAAAAAAGCATTTTCGACATTTTGATTTTTTACGAAATGTGTTATAATTTGACAGCTTGAAAATTTTACGAAGCCAATTACTGTCTAAATATTGCCAGAAGATATAAAATTTCTTATCCGATTTATATAGACAGTGAGTATTCAGGCTATAAAAATAATACAGGAAGAGCTGACGGACTAGACAGATTTACGAGAACTTCTGTTTGCAAGGCGTTTTGCGAGACGATAAAATCAGCAGGTTATACACCCGGTGTATATGCTTCCAAGTTCTGGTTTTACAATAATCTTGATTACAGACAGCTTAATCCTTATAAAATCTGGCTGGCTCATTACTGCGGAGCCACAGATTACAAAGGAAAATACGATATGTGGCAGCATTCCTCTACTGGTTCTGTAAACGGAATCGGCGGAAATGTTGATATGGATTACGGTTATCTTGGATATTAATAATATAATATGTTAAAATAGATTAAGTTATTATTTGTTTTTGGAGTAATTCATGTACGAAAAAAGAAAACGAATTGAACAATTGCTTGCACTCATGCTTGACTTGATTGTGGTATTTGTCAGTTTGTTTGCAGCCTATCTCATAAGATATCATTTGATATTCGGTACAGCGGCCAATTTTGATCAGGATTGGGTTTTGTATGTATTTATGTCCTCATATCTTCTGGTCGGACTGGCTCATGACTGGTACAAAAAGATGTTTATGAGATCCTGGTTTTCGGAATTAAGACACATCCTTTTCCAGGAAGCGGTGACGGCGGGAATAATTGTTTTATTCACATATATGCTTCATCAGACTACCGATATTTCCCGACTTATGTACGGATATTTCTTTGTAATCAATACCGTACTCGTCTGGGCTGCAAGACTTTTGTTCAAGGCGTATTTGTACAATGTATATAAATCCGGAAGATACGGCAACAAAATGCTTTTGATTATTCCCTCGGACAATGCGGAGAATATCATTGAGCATATCTTAAAGTACAAAGAATGGTACAGGACCATAGTCGGCATAGCGCTTACCGATGATGTTACCGGCAAAGGAGAAGTTCATCCCGATTATCAGACATTTTTAGGATACAAGGTTGTCTGCGGCGGCAAAGACCTCGTGGAATATGCTACGCATAACGAGATAGATGAAGTATTTATCTATGATAATGACCTTCAAAATACCGAGATACTTACCGACTGGGTAGCGAAGCTCCAAAACATGGGTATTATCGTAAATGTCTGCATATCCGCGTTTGATATTATCGATTCGGGCAAGAAGACATTAAACCGCGTAGGCAAATATGCCACGGTTGAATATGCGAGAAATATTTTCTCCCTAAGACAAAAGGCTCTAAAGAGAGCACTTGATATTACGGGCGCGCTGGTTGGACTTTTTATTACGGGCTTGTTATTCCCGTTTATTGCCATCGCCATCAAGCTTGATTCAAAGGGACCTATTATCTTCAAGCAGCCGAGAGTCGGAAGAAACGGAAGAATATTCACTTTCTATAAGTTCAGATCCATGTCGGCCGATGCCGAAGAGAAAAAGGCCAAGCTTATGGAGCAAAATGAGATGGACGGCCTCATGTTTAAGATGGATTCGGATCCGAGAGTAACCAAAGTCGGAAAGTTCCTAAGAAAGACGAGCCTTGACGAATTCCCGCAGTTCTTAAATGTCTTAAAAGGAGATATGAGCCTCGTTGGTACCAGACCCCCGACGGTTCAGGAATATGAGCAGTATTCTCCCAAGCACAAATGCCGTTTGTGCATGACACCGGGAATCACCGGTATGTGGCAGGTGTCCGGTCGAAGCGAGATTACGGATTTTGAAGAAGTAATCAAGCTTGATATGGAATACATCGATGACTGGTCGATATGGAAGGATATTAAGATTCTCTTTATGACCGTATTTGCAGTTATATTAAGAAAAGGTGCAAAATAATGAAATTTAAAGCAAGTCCCCGGGAAGGGGCTTGCTTTTTGTATATTAATACAGGGATGGATAATTGTTTTAATACAAGGATAAATGTATGTTTATACATGGATGAATATTTGTATTATTACAGGGATGAATGTTTGTATATTAATAATAGAGTTGAATGATTATATATTAAATACAAAGATGGATGATTAATTAGATAAATTTGTTTTTTGCGTATGAAAAAAGTGTCTTTGGGAAAAATAATTAAATATGTTTTTTCGCCGTTAGCGGCTCTGTTTATGTTTACAGGGATATTGTTCTTTGGCGGCAGGGCAGGGGTTGCTCTGGCTGCACCCATACAGCCTGTGGACATAAACGAATCATCCTTCCCCGATGCCAATTTCAGGGCGGTAGTTTCGGGAAGCGATATTGATCTTGATGGTAACGGATATCTTGATGAGAATGAAATAGCGGGAACCATCAATATTTACTGCCAAGGGATGGGAATCACCTCTCTTCAGGGAGTGGAATACTTTGTCAATCTGCAGGGCCTTTGGTGCTACGATAATTCCATTGAGAGCATGAACTTAAGCAATAATACAGATTTAAGAGGCCTGTGGTGCTCGGGAAACCCTCTCACATCACTTGATTTATCTCCAAATCCGGAGCTTACATGGGTATATTGCTACGATTGTAACCTGACTTCTTTGAATGTTTCGGGCAATCCGAAGATGGCATACATTGAATGCAACACAAATCCGCTCTCTTCTTTGGATGTAACACACAATCCTGAATTAGAGCACTTAACATGCGGTTCCTGCGAATTGTTAAATCTGGATTTAACTAATAATCCGAAGCTTTCTCACCTTGATGCATTCAGAAATCACCTCACTTCTCTTGATATTTCACATAATCCTAAGATGAAGCGACTCGACATTTGGGACAATCCGGGACTCGGAAGCATAGACTTAAGTCATAACCCCGGATTGCAATACTATAACTGCGCCAATAACGATGCGGGAAGTGTGGATGTAAGTCACAATCCTGAATTGCAAAAGTTAATCTGCAGCTATAACCATATTAAGAGTCTGGACTTATCCAATAACCCCAAGCTTGTATATCTTGACTGCGCAGTGAACCAAATCGGTTCCCTTGATTTGTCAGAAAATCCCGACCTTTATTTCCTGCAGGCTTTTACCAACGGTTTTTCATCTTTAAACATCGGGAACAACCCTTCGCTTGTAAAGACTTACAAAGAAGGCAAGAAGAAATCCGAATATGATGTCTGCAACGGTCATTCCTGGACACTTGACTTTGGCGGAGACACATCAACCGGCGGCGATAATATTTATTTCCTTTGCTTTGATGATGGAGTTAATTTAATTACCGAAGCTGAGAATAAAGAACAAACCAAAGAAAAGGATACTGACGAAGATTCCGATTTGGATACGGAGAATCTGATTACAAGAGAGACAGTCGCTTGGACTCTTTATAATTTTGCCGGAAGTCCTGATGTAACCGGATTAAAATCAAGGTTTACCGACGTCAAAGAAGGAGCATGGTATGAAGATGCGCTTCTTTGGGGAGAGAAGAATTCCATATGTGTCGGCTCTCCCAATGTGGCATCGGATACATTTGGCATCGGCGAATACATCACCAGACAGGATATGGCATTAATGCTTATGCGTTATTCGGAATATAAAGGGTATGAGAGAGCGATTGATTTTGGAAGAACCGATGAATATCTGGATTATTACGATATTGATTATTATGCCTGGGAAGCCATCACCTGGGCTGTGACCTGGAATATTATGAGCGGAAAAGGGGAACCGGGCTCCGGCAAGGATCAGCAAAAAATAGATCCTCACGGCAAGGTTACACGTGAGGAATTCGAGTCCACTTACAAAAAGATGATGTCGGTTAACGGACTGGCTTCTCCCTCATCTTTCCCTATTCCGGATATAAAGGCAGAGGACCTTGCCGGATCTGAGGATGGAAAAGGCGGTGACGGCGATTTATCCGGCAAAACTGCTGACTCAAGTGCCAATCAGAAATCAGGTGAATCAGGCTTAGATACGATTTCAAATGCTGATTCAGGCACATCAGGTTCGAATTCTGATATTAATTTAGCGGATGGTACTTCTCTTTCCGAACAAAGCATTGCAGCCGGCGAAGGTTTGATTCTTAATGATAATGATGTAATTGATATCCGAAAAAAACGTGCTAAAATTATTATAGTAATTTCGATAATAACAGGAATTTTGGCGATTGCTGCATTTTCTGCAGTCATCGTTCGAAAAAGGAAAAAATAATGCAAAAAGAAATGAAAAAAGTAGTGGTATTCGGAGGTGGTACGGGACTCTCATCCCTGCTTTCCGGCCTTAAATTATTTCCCTTGGACGTTACGACTGTTATCGCAGTTTCCGATAACGGAAGTTCGACAGGTGTTTTGAAGGAAGAATTAAATATACCTGCGGTCGGCGATATAGGAAAAGTTTTGCTTTCGATGGCAAACGTGGATTCCGATTTCGTGGAGCTTTTGGGATACCGTTTTTCAAAAGAAGGTACGCTTCACAATCACCCTGTCCGTAACATCATGCTTGCTGCTTTGATTGATACCAAGGGCAGCCTTTCTGAAGCCACCAAATACATGGCAAAGCTCCTCCAGGTTAAAGGTACCGTGTTGCCGCTTACCGAAGAGAAAGTCGAGCTTGTAGGTATGGGAAACAGAAAAGAGTATTTCGGCGAAGAGAGTGTCAGCGCGAACATTAAGAAGATAAAGAAACTTTACTACGATCACGATATTCATATCTGCAAGGAAGTAAAGGAAAAGATCAAAGAAGCTGACCTTATAATCTTCAGCCCCGGAAGCCTTTATACAAGCATCTTACCCCACCTTCTTGCAAAGGAAGTTGTTGATGCGCTGAATGCTTCCAAGGCTCCGCTTATGTACATTTCAAACCTTGTTACACAGCCGGGCGAAACCGATGACTATAATGTCGGTGATCATATCGATGTATTAAACCATTATTTAAATGGCCGAAAAATCGATATTGTTATCGCCAACAATGGTGAAGTTGATGACAAGATAAGACGCAAATACCTCGATACAGAAGGCAAGACCATCGTTTCAATCGAAGGCATCAACGACAAAGAAACCACAGTCATCGCCGACAACATCTTCTCCATCGAAGACGGCAGAATAAGGCACAACGCCCTCAAAACCGCCTACCTTGTATTTTCATACATGATGGATGAAGGGGAGTAAAATAGGATTTAAATCACAAAACGAATTAAATTGACACCACATATGACACCAAGTATAATAGGAAGTGAAGATGAGGTGAATGATGAAGAAAACGATTGATTATTATCTTTCTCTTCCTTATCGATTAGAGATTGTTCCTGATACAGTAGAGGGAGGATACGGAGCGCGTTACCCTGAATTGCCGGGCTGTATAACGTGTGCGGATTCTCTTGAAGAAGTAGTAATGAATGCAGAAGATGCAAAAAGAGCCTGGCTGGAAGCAGCGTTGAAGGATAAAGTTGAAATACCTGAACCTGAACAGGATGATTCAGCGCTTGAGTATTCGGGACAGTTTAAAATAAGAATGCCCAAAAGCCTTCATAAATCTTTATCAGTGCATGCCAAACAGGAAGGCATAAGTATGAATCAATACTGTATTTATCTGCTTTCAAAAAATGATGCGACATATGTGGTGAATTAATCGAAAGGCGAAGTTCATTTTGGAGTTAATGGAATGAATTCAGTAAGACGAAGCTGTCGGAATTTCATTAGTTTCCAAAAGAAGCATGAAAAAGAGTATATCTTAAATACCTTATCAAAGTTTTTTCTTTAAGCTTATTTAAAAGTTTACCGCGATTGTCTAAGGCGTTCTCTGTAACGCCTTTTTTTAGTTCCTTCTTTGTGTCATAGAGATATTTTTCCAAATCATCAAGGAAAACGAATTCAAATTCAGGATATTCCTTACTCAGCCTCCTCTTGTATTCCTGTATAGTCTCCCCGTCTTCAATCGCCATTCCAAGAAGCTTCAAAATGGCAAAGATTTGCTTACAGATAATGACAAATTGCTTATCATAATCAAGCTTTTTAAATCGAATGAGAGCATTGATTCTAAACAAAGTATAGAAGAATGCGATAACAGCGATTCCCGAAATGGCAGGAATCACAATCATATACCACTTAATTGTTAAAGTATCGGGTTCCTCTTCGGTCTCAGGTAACTCGGGAAGAGGAGCAGCATTTTCCGGTTTATCTTTTGGATCATAATTGCCGAATACCGGGATTGTCGCGTCATTTGATGCTGCGCTCCAGTATGATCCGCCGCCGTAGCCGGGAGTGGGGTCAAATGCTATCCAGCCTGCGTTGTCAAAATAAACCTCAGCCCATGCGTGTGCCATATCGGAAGTTATATAAAGTGATTTATACGAATAAGTCGGAGTGCTGTAACCCTGCACGTATCTTGCGGGAATGCCTTCAGACCTGGCTAAAAGCACGAAAGCAGTAGCAAAGAAACTGCAATATCCTTTTCGTTCTTTAAGTATAAAATAGTCCAGGAATTCGCTCTCATTTGTTATCTCTTTGGGAACGGCACCGGGAGTGCTTGAATACTCAAAAGTCTTAAGCAAAGAATCGATTCGAACAAGCTTTTCATAGTCGGAATCGCAGTCTTTTAAAAGCTCATCCATATAGGTTTGCAATTCATCCGAGAGCTTAACGTCCTTACAGTAAAAATCCTTTATATAATTTTGATGGTCGATAAATTTATCGTAAGTATATTCTTTGTCTTTCCTTAATCCAAACTGAAACAAAGTCCCCTCATAAACTTCTTTGGAAGGAGCAGGAGCGTCTTTTATAAATTGCTCGAATTTCTTATTATCGTTGTTTACCACAAGATACGTCATACTGTATCTTGTCTTGTAGCTTCTGTTTTCAGGCCATAATACATCGGAACCGTTATAGAGAATATCATAATTAAAAATCGGGAAATTGCTCTTTCTGACAACGGATTTTGGCAGTGTAAAGACATATGATGTGTTCATTTGGACATATTCGATAGTCATATCATCCCACATCACATAATCTTCGGGAGTATCCGTGTATTCACTTAGGGACGCCAAAAGCCCGATGGAATCAAACATTGAATCGGGTGCGAAATCTTTATCATCGTCAATCCATCCTCGCCCTGTAAAGGTCGAGAAATTCTTGCCTGCAATTTTTAGATGCTCGGTTTCTTTTGGAATGCTGAATACCGCAAGCACACGCTCATTATTTTTTTTGACATCGCCGACAAGATAACTATCATCAGTAAAACCTGTTACACCTTCCACATAGTCTTCGTCTTTTCTTATCGATGTTCTGATTTGAATATCCTGAATCAGGGCTTTTGTCTTTCTATATACAGTCTTAACGATTGGCCATTTATAAGGAGTTTTCGGAGCGGGTGATAAGAAAACGAGTGAAGCGATAAGAATGAGGAAAGGTGCGATAAAAACCATGTGAGTTTTTAATTCGGTGTTTCCGTATTTTTTCCATCTTCTTTGCGTTTCGTTTGCGATGGTTAAAAGCGTCAAAAAGAAAACCGAAGCCACAAGGAGTTTGCCGATATCCCATTTTAATATTGCAGCGGGTATTAATGCGGCGAAAGAGAGAGCGGAAACGACTATCCCAAACACCCTGACATATGCGATTAATTCACCGAGTATAAATGCCGCTGTCGCGAAAGCCAAAAGCCACAAAAGTTTTAAGTTTTCTGCGGATTTTCCGATGAATGCTTCGTATCTTGAAAGTATAATTATGAATATGGTTAATGAGGAAAAAATCCCTGCTGATACAAGTCTTCCCGTTAATGAACTGTTTTTAAAAAGCACGAAAAGAAGTGCGATTGTAAGCTGCAGCAAAAAGAGAAAGAAACTAACTTTCCCAAGCCCCACTACTCCTGAGAGGACAGAGAGTAATGCGGATGCTGCGGTTAATACATACAAAAGTTCATAAAGGATGGTAACCATTAAAGCACCTCCTTTAATCTGTCTTCGTAGCCGATTCTTTTTACGATGGTATTTTTCCCGATATTAACGGAATCTTTTCCGGTATCTTCGCATACATGATAAATGACGACGGGCGTCTGATTTTTGGTTAGTTCATTGACCATAAACAAAGCATCGTCGTTTATTTCATGCACGATTAAATACACCATGCTGCATGATGTGATATTCGCTGTATTTGCGGACTTGAAAAGCTTATTTAAAGTGCTGTTTTCATCAAAAGAAAAATCCGACATTGCCGCATAGAAATCTTCAAAAGAAGAGATGCCCTGCAAATGATATTGCTTTGCTGTTTTCTCGAAAGTATGGATATTTGTTGTGATCCCATTTGAGAGATGATAATAGGAAACTGCGAGTGCGGTCTCAAGTATTTTATTTTCCAGAGGAAGATAATCAAAAGGGTTATTGCTGTATCGGCAGGAATCCATGATGATTCCG
>DFEM01000056.1 GCA_002369155.1 Lachnospiraceae bacterium UBA3802
CTTCTCCGCCCCATCTGCAGACATAATCATCGTCTCTTGTGGATTTCTTTAAAGACTTTGAAACTTCAACAAGCACTATGTCTCCGAAATCATGTCCGTAGGTATCGTTGACTCTCTTGAAATCGTCGATATCGCCCATGATGATTCCGAAGATATTTCCTTCACGGCTTAATTCCGTAAGTTTTTCATCAAGTTTCTGATTCATGAATCTTCTGTTGTAAAGTTTGGTAAGAGGATCGACATGCGCCTGCTCGTCAAGCTGGTTATTTAGGCTTTGCATTCTCTCGCTCTTGTGCATTACATCCCAGTCAAGAAGAATCAGAAATTCAGCCATTGCCACAATGGACATGACAATGTTTATTATGGTAAGCGTCATATGCCAGGGAACCTTTGTCGGCATCGTCGGTTCGACAAAGAAAGATATCAGATAATTGGCGATAAGCGCCATCATAAAAATGCCCGAATAGATAATCGAAGCCAGTTCTTTTTTCTTGAAAACATTCCATGAAAGAACAAGATAAAAAACACAGGGAATCATGGAAAAATAATAAAAGCAGAAACCGGTCATAAAACCGACGAGAATATTTGTCAGAATTCCGTGAGTTATTACTTCGGCACTGGCAAGAAAAAGAGTAAGTTTGTATTTTTTTAATTTGATGAGATAGTCAAGACTTAAATATCCGATAAACACGCATGCATTGTAAACGCCGAGCACGCGGTTTCCCATGATTATAAAAAGAATTGCAAAAACAAGATGGAGCAATCCGACTTCGTGCAAAATAAAACCGAACTTGAACTGTTCGTCAAAAAATGCTTCCCCGTTTCTGATGCAATTTAAATAGTGTTTGAAATTACCCATATGCTCCCCATTTCCCTTATTAAAATTTTACAATAAAATGTTGATTTTGTCATCATCTAATGTTTTTTAAACGAATTTTGTGGTATTATAGGTAATGGTACTATTGTAAAAACGGATTTTTACCTGACAGGGATCGGATTGTGGATAATCAAAACAAGCCCTCGGCTGTAAACGACTACAAAGAAATATATGAACACGTCAACAGCGATTACCCTCTCGCGGTTTACCTGATTACGCCCGACGAGTACTTCTTAAACAAAGTACCCTGGCATTGGCATGAGGAAATCGAAATAGATATTGTCCGCGAAGGCGATGCGGTTTACACCATCGGCGATGACATCATCAAAGTTCCCTGCGGAAATGCGATTATCATAAAGAGTAACGTCTTTCATTCAATTCAGTCGGAAAGCGAAAAATGCTCGATCATCTCAATTATTTTTTCGAGCAGCATTCTTTTCTCGGACACTGTCTCCGCGATGAGTCTTACCTATCTCAAACCTTTTGCGAATATGCCCGACAAGGCCAAATTCATCAATCCCTCCGACAGGGTCGGCAAGGTTTTGTTTTCATACATTGAAGATATTATCGATTACAATCTTAACCGTGAATACGGATACGAGCTTCTTACCAAATCCGTATTGTATCAGTTCTGGTTTTTGTTAATAAAAGACATGCCGCATAAAGAATTTGCGAGAAGAAACGTCGTTTCCGTGGATAAAATAAGCGCCGATGAAGAGCGTATAAAAGATGCGATTTCTTTTATCCAGACAAATTATCCTGATAATATTTCTCTTGACGACATTGCATCAAGCATTCATATTTCAAAAAGCGAATGCTGCAGACTCTTTAAGAGAACCATCAATTTAACGCCTTTTGAATATCTTACAAGATACAGGATTCTTCAGGCCTGCGATATCATGATAAAAAGCCAGCGTAACGACGAATCCATATCCTATCTTTCAACCTGCGTGGGCTTTAACAGCGCCAGCTATTTTAACAAGCTTTTTAAAGAATATGTCGGCTGTACACCCACGGAATTTCGCAAGAAATCAAAAACCGAACGAAGAGACAAACTCTCCCCGTTCGGTATGTCATTCACTCATATTTAATTATTATTTCCTGTATTCGACGAATCTGTCTTTGCCAAGAGACTTTGCTTTGTACAATGCATCGTCCGCCGCATTGAAGAGTGTATCGAAATTGTTACCGTCTTTCGTAAAATACGATACTCCTATCGAACAGGAAATTCTTATTTCTTTGCCGTCCTTAAGGTACGGCTTTTTTATTGCCTCATTAAGCTGCTTTGCACGAAGAGCCGTAGCATCAAAGGTGGTGTTTTTCATAAATACGATAAATTCGTCACCGCCGAATCTTCCCTTGATATCGCTGTCTCTGAAAGTTCTCTTTAATACAGAAGCAAAATATTTTATTACCTCATCTCCGGTTGCATGTCCGAAATTATCGTTTACAGCCTTAAAATTATCGCAATCGATCATAAGCATGGCATGCATCTGATCATTTTTGCTCTCGTTTAAATAATCGCTTATGGTCTCCGTAACGGCCGTCTTGTTCAAAAGTCCTGTAAGACCGTCCATCTGCGCTTTTCTGCTTATCTGGTCGTGGCGGACCCTTTCTCTTGTGCTCTGGTTGTAAAGATCCTGATTCATACGGCTTATTTCCTGCTGGGAAACAACCATTTCCGTCATATCGAAAAGAAGCGCATATACATTTTCCGAGCCGTCGTTTTCAACCACGAGTCTGCCCTGGAAAATCATGTACTTTTCATCGTCAAGAATGCTTTTGACTCTGAACGAAGCTTCGCAGTAATCTTCAAAATCAAACTGCCCTTCTATCGTTTCCTTCACGAGTTTTCTGTCTTCTTTGTAAATAAACATTTCAAAAGAATTGAAATATTTCTCCAAAAAAGCCTTTTCGGAAATTCCGAAAAGATTCAAAAGACCGTCCGATACAAATACGAATTTGTAGGTATGTCTGTCAAAAACAAAGAACGCTCCCGGTATTCTGTTCATTAAATCCATGGATTCGCTAATCATTGTCCCGCCTCAAAAAACTATCAGTTTTCCTGCTCATTGAGTTTCACGAGTTTTGCTGCCTGGTCGGCCGCAATACACGCTTCGATAATCTCGTTTATATCTCCGTTCATGATCTTGTCAAGTTTGTAGAGTGTAAGATTGATTCTGTGATCGGTAACTCTTCCCTGAGGGAAATTGTAGGTTCTGATTTTCTCCGATCTGTCACCCGTACCGATTTGACTCTTTCTTAATTCAGCTTCCGCATCGTGAGCTTTCTGCTGTTCGAGATCATAAAGTTTCGCACGAAGAAGCGCAAAAGCTTTTGCTTTATTCTGAATCTGAGATTTTTCCGTCTGTGAGTAAATAACTATACCTGTGGGATAGTGGGTAAGTCTTACTGCGGAGTCTGTCGTATTGACGCACTGTCCGCCGCATCCCGAAGCTCTCATGACATCGATTCTGATATCGGCTTCGTTGATTTCAACTTCCACATCTTCAACCTCGGGCATTACGGCAACCGTACATGTCGATGTATGAATTCTTCCGCCCGACTCAGTCTCGGGTACTCTCTGTACTCTGTGTACGCCGGATTCATATTTAAGTTTTGAATATGCTCCGTTACCCGTAATCATGAATTCGACTTCCTTCATTCCGCCGATTCCGATTTCATCCACGTTAACGGTCTCAACCTTCCAGTTCTGGCTCTCTGCATAATGAACATAGAGTCTGTACATCTCTGCAGCAAAAAGAGCAGCTTCGTCTCCTCCTGCACCCGCTCTTATTTCCACGATAACGTTCTTGTCATCGTTGGGGTCTTTGGGAAGAAGAAGTATTTTAAGCTTCTGTTCGAGTTCTTCAACACTCTTCTTTGCGTCATTTAATTCTTCCTTGAGCATCTCTCTCATTTCTTCATCGTTTTCAGCCTCAAGCATCTCAAGGGAATCTTTAATTGTTTCATTGGCTTTTTTATATTCTTTGTAAGCCTCTACTATGGGAGCAAGATCACTTTGCTCTTTCATAAGTGCCCTGAATCTTGTCTGATTGTCGGTAACACCGGGCGACTGAAGTTCTCCCATCAGTTCTTCGAACCTGATAAGCAAATCCTCAAGTTTGTCAAACATTTTATTATCCTCCGAATACGGCATAAACCACGCGGTCCAGGCCGTTTAAATCCTTTATTACTTCTATGTTTTTATAGCCGTTATCATGAAGAATGTCCGAAACATCCTCTCCCTGATCGAATCCGATTTCCATTATGAGGATTGATTCGTCTTTAAGGTAATTAACGGCTTCTTTTGCTATTACTTTGTAAAAATCCAGTCCGTCCTCTCCTCCGTCAAGCGCACCTTTGGGTTCGAAATCCTTAACCTTGTCTTCAAGTCCGCTTATTACTTTTGTCGGGATATACGGCGGGTTGGATACTATGATATCGAATTTTTTATCGATATTTTCAAACAAATCGCTTCGAATTAATTTTATGTCAAGATTATATCTGTCTTTATTTTTTTCTGCGACAAGAAGTGCTTCTTTGCTGATATCGCTGGCCGATACGGCGATATCTTCTCTTTCATGCTTAACGCAAATTGCTATGCAGCCGCTTCCCGTGCAAAGATCCAAAAGTTCGGAATTCTTCGGGGCTCTCTTTATGACTTCTTCCACAAGAACTTCGGTATCAAATCTGGGAATTAAAACGGATTTGTCACAAAAAAACTCAAGACCGTAAAAATATGTTTTCCCGGTAATGTATTGAACGGGTTCTTTTCCATTTCTTCTTTCGATTAATGAAAAATATTTCTTTTCCTCATTTTCGCTTAACAAACGTTCAGGATGAGAAAAAAGATCTCCTCTTTCGGTATTGCATACAAACTCAAGAAGAATTGCCGCTTCAATATCAGCCTCATCGGAAACAATGCTTTTCCGGCCTTTGTCATACGCTTCTCTATAAGTCATCCGAGTCGAGTCCCAATCTCTTGAATATTTCATCGTATTCTTCGTCAAGCATACGATTGAACGCATCGGTATCCCTTAAGGTCAAATGACCGTTCTCGTCTATAATATTGTCAAAATCAATATCCTCATCCTCGAAATCATCTGCGAATTCATTCTTTTCAGCTTCTTCGGGATTAATGTAAACTCTGGCTTTAACTCCGCCCTGAGGCATAACCTCTACAATATTGTCGAGACTCTCGGGCATCGGAATACTTTCGATTTCCTTGCTGAACAAAGGAACATTTCCTTCTTCGTATTCCTGATTCTCGTATTCCTGTTCCTCTGCCGCTTTTGAAATCTTCGACTCGTCTACAGGTTCAAAGGACATGGTGTTAACATCCACTTCCTCTTCTTCGGGATCAAAACCGTAATCATCCATGAAATCAATACCAACAGGTTGCGTCTTGCTCAAATCATCCACCTCATCAGTTTCGCCTTCAACATCATTTACATCTTCTATATTATCATATTTCTCTTCTTCGGTAATTTCCGATTTTGTATCTTTTTTCGATTTCTTTTTCTCTTTTTTCGGCTCAGCTTCTTTTGCTTCCGCTCTACTCTCTTTTTCGGATTTCTTTGTCTTTATATCTTCTTTTGTCTCTTCTTCATAATGTTCAACGTCGGATTCATGGTTTACATAATCTTCGTTATAAAGAGAATCGTTAACATAATTCTCATCTTCGCTGTAATCCTCTTCGTTGACATAATATTCTTCGTCGTATCTGTCACCAGTTGTTTCTTCGTAGTATTCTTCGCTTTGGTTGACATAATATTCGCCATATTCTTCGCTTGCCTGATTTACATAATATGGTTCATATTCTTCCGTTGCGTATCCGGGTGCATATGTATCTATATTGCCGTCATCATACGGCTCATAATATTCTTCGTATTCGGGTGCGGGATCGTCGAAGTAGTATTCATCCTCTTCTTCAATCTGAACATAATCTTCTTCCGGGGCTTCATATTCGCCCTGAAGAATTTCCTCTCCTGCTCTCGCAAACTCTTCTTCAATTTCTTTTTCCAGTGCCTGTTCATTTAAAAGCGCATTGACAGCTTCGGCAGCATTAACCTTTTGGGATTTGAAATCCGCGGATGAATACTTATCCGGGAAATTGATTACCAGGAATTCTCTCCAGTCAAAAACAGCATCAAGCGATGCCATCGCGGTGGCAATCATCTCATCGTCGGGTTTTAATGTCGAATAAAGCTGAAAGAACATTCCGGGTGCCGATAAAATCTTAAGCAAAGGTCCGTCCGGTAAAAATGAAATCAGCACATAAAGTTCATAGAAAAGACCTGTCGCAAGCGGAATGTATAAAAGTCTGAAAAGCAATCGAAGCGGAACGGAATCTATTCTTACGAATACAAAAAGTATTATCGAAAGGAGCACGCAAAAAGCAATGTAATTTGTGGTACATCTTGGGAAAAATCTCGATGATGAAGCCACATTTTTGTAATTGAGCTTTCTGCCTCTTTCGATGCAGTTAATGCACATATGTTCCGCACCGTGATATTTCATCATTCTTCTTACATCCTTAAAAAGAAGGAAAGAAGCCAGATAAACCACCATGATGAAAACGGATGCGGCAAATTCTATAATATGGATAACAGACCGGTTGATAATATATCTCTCAAGAAAATGCGAAAGAGCTATCGGAAGAACCGTAACAAAAAACAAACATAATACAAACGATATCAAAGCCGTTGCCGCCGATACGATCATATTTGTATGTTTGCCGAAAAGCTTATGAAGAATCTTATCAAGGACTGTCTCGCCGGAGACATCGTTTCCGTAAGTTTCGGCAGAAAACTCAAGTCCTTCGAGGACAAGAATAATATCCTGAACCAACACAAAAATACCTCTGACAAACGGAATCTTTTTGATCAGTTTATCAGGGTTGGCTTCAGCATTCTTTACCACAGTCTGAAGTTCACCGTCACCTTTTCTGACTTCAAGAGAATATTTGTTTTGATTCTTAATCAATACTCCCTCAAACAAAGGGCGTTCGGTAAGTCCGCTGCTTTGTTTTTTAGTTCTTCTCCTGCCCATCTTATCTCCAAGCAAATCGAAAGCAATCAGATAATTAAAAATAAAGGTTGAGATAAATCAATTACCTCAACCCTTTTAACACAATTATTTGCTTTCCACACCGTACTTCTTATTAAACTTATCAATACGGCCACGAGCCTGTGTGGCTTTCTGCTGTCCTGTGTAGAAAGAGTGGCACTTCGAACAAACTTCTACGTGTATATCTTTCTTTGTGGAACCTGTTACGAATGTGTTACCGCAGTTACAGGTCACTGTTGCCTGATAGTACTCAGGATGAATTCCTTCTCTCATTTCAACTCACCTCTCTATATTGAATTCCATAATTTTCACAAAATGCTTGATTATTATATCACGACGTATTTTTCAATGCAAGTACTTTTTAATACCATTTTGCTTTGCTCATCATAGCCACGAATTCGCTGTTATTCTTTGTTTTTGAGAAAAGATCGATAACCTTGTCCACAGCTTCATCGGGTTTAAGACCGTTGAATCCTCTTCTCATTGAATTGATGGCAGCAAGTTCTTCTTCGGTAAGAAGAAGATGTTCGTTTCTGGTACCGGATTTGGGAATGTCGATTGCCGGGAACACTCTCTTTTCGGAAAGTTTTCTGTCAAGAACGAGTTCCATGTTGCCCGTACCTTTGAATTCCTCGTATACAACGTCGTCCATTTTCGAACCGGTATCCACAAGTGCGGTTGCAAGGATTGTAAGGCTTCCGCCCTCTCTCATGTTTCTTGCGGCGCCGAAAAACTTCTTGGGCATATGCAAAGCCGCAGGATCAAGACCGCCCGAGAGAGTTCTTCCCGAAGGAGGAATAACCTGATTGTATGCTCTTGTAAGTCTTGTAATGGAATCGAGAAGAATAATGACATCCTGTTTGGATTCAACAAGTCTTCTGGCTCTCTCGATTACCATCTCTGATACTTTTTTATGATGTTCGGGTGTTTCGTCAAATGTGGAATAGATTACTTCCACATTGCTTCCTTTGATGGCTTCCTTAATATCGGTAACTTCCTCGGGTCTTTCATCAATAAGGAGAATTATCATGTGAATGCCTTTGTTGTTATGAAGAACACTTCTGGCAATATCTTTTAAAAGAGTTGTCTTTCCGGCTTTGGGCTGGGAAACAATCATTCCTCTTTGTCCTTTGCCGATAGGCGATACCAAATCAACTATTCTCATGGATACGGGGCATCCGGGAATATCGAGTTTGATTTTCTCATTGGGGAATATCGGTGTCATTTCTTCGAACTTAAGTCTCTTTGAAATCATTTCGGGACTGAAACCGTTGATTTTCGTAATATATAAAAGTGCGGAGAATTTTTCCTTTTCGCCCTTTATCTTTGTATTGCCTGTAACGATATCACCGGTACGAAGACCGAATTTTCTTATCTGTCCGGGTGAAATGTATACATCGTGATCGCCGGATAAGAAATTGTCGCTTCTTATAAATCCGAATCCGTCGGGCATTATTTCCGTAATACCCGTTACGGTATTGTGACTGTCAAGCTTGGGATCGTATTCCTGTTCAAATCCGGGTGTTCCGACCACAGCCATCGCTTTTTTTTCTGCGGGCGCACTCTCTTGTGCATCAGGTATCTCAGGCTCGTTAACCACACTTCCCACGGCCTGTTCTCCGTTTGCATTCATTTCTTTTTCTTTTTCAACGAGTATGTCAATAAGCTCATCTTTGCTCATTGTGGAATACCCTTTGATTTTCATATTCTTTACAATTTCTCTTAAATCGGTAATTTTTAAAGTCTCATACCTTTCTCGCATAAAGCCTCCTAAATTATTGTTTGTCTTATCTGGGATTATGTAGTGATTTAGTCTAAGAATTCGGAATGACTCATTCCTTAATCCTGAAATAATTTGAATTTTACGATTTATATCAATTATTGTTATTATACATCTTTTTTAATCATTTGCAAGCCGCTTTTTTTCGACTCTTCTTGTAAAGTCAATATTTTTAAAGTATAATGGTTAGGTGGGTTTTACCCATCAAGTTAATAAAAACAAAATCTATATACAGGGGTAAAGGTTATGAGATTAATTACACGTTCAGATTTTGACGGCCTCGCTTGCGGTGCACTCCTCAAAGAAGCCGGAATCATAGACAGCTGGAAATTCGCTCATCCCAAGGATCTTCAGGACGGACTTGTGGAAGTTAACGAAAACGATGTTTTGGCAAACGTTCCTTTCGTTGAAGGCTGCGGATTGTGGTTCGATCATCACTCAAGCGAATTCGAAAGAAACCAGCTCGAAGGAAAATACAAAGGCGAAAGCCGTGTTACTCCTTCATGTGCAAGAATCATTTATGATTACTACGGAGGAAAAGAACGCTTTGCACATTTCGATGAAATGATGGAAGCAGTAGACAAGGTAGACTCCGGTAATCTTACCATTGACGATATTCAGAATCCCAAAGGATGGGTACTTGTCGGATTCCTCATGGATCCCCGTACGGGACTCGGAAGATGGCGTAACTTCACCATTTCCAACTATCAGTTAATGGAAAATCTTATTGAAGCATGCAGAACTTTAAACACAGAAGAGATTTTAAATCTCCCCGACGTTAAAGAGCGTATCGAAGTTTACTTCGAGCAGACAGAACTCTTCAAAAAGATGGTTACGGAACATACAAGAGTTGAGGGTGATTTGATCATCTCGGACTTAAGAGGTGTGGATCCCATTTATTCCGGCAACCGTTTCATGATTTATTCAATGTATCCCGAACAGAACATTTCAATGTGGATTGTAAACGGTAAGGGCGGAAAAGGATGTTCATGTGCTGTCGGATACAGCATCCTTAACAGAACATCAAATGTCGATGTAGGATCGTTAATGCTTAAGTACGGCGGCGGCGGACATAAAGCCGTAGGTACATGCCAGTTTGCCGATGAAGATATGGATGCAAAGATTCCCGCACTCATCAATGACATTATCAATTACAAAGCTTAAATAAAAAATTTCAGCCTTCGAATTTCGAAGGCTGTTTTTTTGTTTCATTACTTAATTTCGTTTTGAGCTGCCACAAGATTTTCAACACAGTAAATTGCACGAAGCTTGGGCTTTTCAATCTTTCCTGTCGGGTTTCTGGGAATATCCGCAAAGATAATCTTCTTGGGTCTCTTGTATCTGGGAAGTTTATGGCAGAACTCTTCCACTTCTTCTTCCGTAAGAGTAAATCCGTTTTTAACCTCTATGATTGCAGCGGTTACTTCACCGAGTCTCTTATCGGGAATACCGATTACCGCAACATCCTTAATGGCATTATGCTGTCTTAAGAAATCTTCAATCTGTACGGGATAAATATTCTCACCGCCGGAGATTACGACGTCTTTCTTTCTGTCGACAAGGAAGATAAATCCGTCTTCGTCCTCTCTTGCCATATCACCCGTAAAGAGCCATCCGTCTTTAAGCACTTCTTCCGTTGACTTGGGATCGTTGTAGTAGCATTCCATGACACCTGGACCTTTTACTGCAAGTTCTCCGACTTCACCCTTTGCAACTTCATTTTTGTTTTCATCGACAATCTTGACTTCCCAGCCGTATCCGGCTTTTCCGATTGCACCGACCTTGTGAATGTTTTCAACACCAAGATGTACGCAGCCCGGTCCTATTGATTCCGAAAGACCGTAGTTGGTATCGTACTGGTGGTTGGGGAATACCTTTTTCCATCTCTGAATAAGTGAAGGCGGTACAGGCTGTGCGCCTATATGCATAAGTCTCCAGTGAGACAAATCATAATCTTCAAGTTTAACTTCGCCCGAATCAATGGCATCGAGAATATCCTGAGCCCAGGGAACAAGAAGCCATACGATGGTACATTTTTCATTGCTTGCGGCTTCAAGAATTGTCTTGGGCTTTGTACCTTTAAGAAGTACTGCTTTGGAGCCGGCAAGGAGTGATCCGAACCAGTGCATCTTGGCACCCGTGTGATACAAAGGAGGGATGCAAAGGAACACATCGTCTCTTGTCTGACCGTGGTGATTCTGTTCTACAGCACATGAATGCATGAGCGAACGGTGTTTATGCAAAATAGCCTTGGGGAATCCTGTTGTACCCGATGAAAAATAAATTGCAGCATAATCATCATCGGTAAGCTTTATTGCAGGTCTCTGGCTTGAGCAGTTGGCTACAAGCGAATTATAATCTTCCGCAAAGCTCGGGCAGTTTTCTCCTACATAGAATAAAAGTCTGTTCTTGCTGATGGATTCTGCGATTTCTTCGACACGTCCGATAAATTCAGGACCGAATACAAGAATATCCACTTCCGCAAGATTCAGGCAGTATTCTATCTCATCAGGCGCATATCTGAAGTTCAAAGGAACGGCAATTGCTCCGGTTTTTAAAATACCGAAATAAATGGGAAGCCATTCGAGGCAGTTCATAAGAAGAATGGCTACCTTGTCATTTTTCTTGACACCTCTTGATAAAAGCATGTTTGCGAATCTGTTTGCTTTCTCTTCAAATACGCTCCATGTAATCTCTCTTCTGTAATGTGTAACGGGATTAGGCTCAATAAGTTCATATTCCTTCCATGTAACACGTCTTGTTTCTTTAATCTCGGGATTGATTTCAACCAGACATATGTCAGAACCGTAAAGTTCACTGTTTCTGTCCAAAATCTCTGTAATAGGCATTATCTTTCTCCTTAAAAATATTTTCGGATATAAAACCCGTACGTTCCCATTATGCCACTTTAAAGCACGAAAGTAAAGACTTTTATACACGTCGATACATTAAAAAAGCCAAAAAGGAGGCTTTCCTTTTCGGCTGTTAAAAAAAGCCTTTCAAAATGAAAGACTTTTCTTATTAATAAACTTTAATTGTTTCAATCACAAGTTGAGATTTGTAATCAACATTCGCCTTCTCTATTTTACGGCGAAGTTCCATCTCTTCCTTGCATTTGACAGCAGCGGTGATATCCGGTGTCATGAAGTATCTTCCAAGTAACTTCTTCTCTGCCAAATATTCGTCCGTGCGTGTATTATGAGCTATGTAGTATTCAGCAGCCATATCGAAATCCCCTTTCATGTTTAATGATAAATCAGTTTAAATAATAACCAATTCTTCCGAAACAGCCTGTAATTTATATCCGCACTTGTTGCAAAATGAACTGTCATACGGTAATGTGTTTCCGCAATTCTCACACATTCTCAAGCCCTGTGTTTTTAACTTGCGGTTATTCCAAACCTTGCAGTTATACTCGAGTTTCTTTATGGTATCAACTTTCTCTTTATAGATTTCATCGATACTTTCATTATCTTTGTTGGATTCGTAATAAAGCTCACCCAACTGATAAATCATGTTTTTCTTGGATTCTTCCACTTGTTTAAGCGAAAGTTCAATGGATTTGACTTCAGCGGATGTAGTATCCTTTTTAGCACCAAATGCCATATCTCAAGCCCCCTAACTCTTTTCTTATAATAATTATAACTCTTGGAAAAAATAAGTCAATTATTCAGTCTTTTTTTTGCCCGCAAACGTGAATTTTAACAAAAACAGCATTCCTACCGTGAGAACTGCGCCTATGATAATGCTGATCGCTGCATTTTGTACAAGTCCGGCAACAATATAGGTCAGGAATGAAACCACTGCAACCGAAATTGCATACGGAAGCTGCGTGGAAACGTGATTAACATGCTCTATCTGAGCGCCGGCCGACGCCATAATGGTCGTATCCGATATGGGTGAACAGTGATCGCCGCATACCGCACCTGCACAGCAGGCTGAAATACCGATAATGAACAATTTGCTGTCTGCAGGGAAAATTGCTGTTACTATGGGGATTAATATACCGAATGTGCCCCATGAAGTTCCCGTTGCAAAAGCAAGTAGGCAAGCTACGACAAATATAACTGCGGGAAGGAATGCATAAAGTCCGCTCGCCGCCCCCTGCATAACATCTCTTACAAATTCCGCCGCACCGAGTGCCGATGTCATGGACTTAAGCGATACCGCAAGAGTAAGAATAAGCATTGCGGGTACCATGGAAGTAAAGCCCTTGGGTATGCATGCCATTGCATCCTTGAATTTGATTACTCTTCTTGCAAGGAGATAAAGAATCGTAATAATCAATGCTATAAGAGCTCCCCAGGGAAGTCCAATTGTCGAGTCTGTATCGGCAAAAGCATTGATAAAGTTGAATGTGTTATCGGGTGCATCTTCTCCGAGGAAAGCTACCTTTCCGAAGAAACCGCCTATATAAATCATTCCCAATACACAGGTAACAATAAGAACGGCTACGGGTAATATCAGATCCGCTACATGTCCTTTGGGATTAGGTTTGTTTTCATCTTTGTTCGGAAGACCTCCGAGTTTCCCTTCGGCCGCTTCTTTTTCAAATTTAGCCATGGGACCGTAATCGAATTTCATCAATACAAGTCCTATTATGAATACGAATGTCAAAAGCGAATAGTAATTATAGAAAATAGCCTTACAGAAAAGCTGTATTCCGTTAATTCCGGTATTCATGTCGCTTGCAACCGAAGCTACAGCCGCAGCCCATGAGGAAATGGGCGCAATCATACAAATGGGAGCTGCTGTCGCATCTATAAGGTATGATAATTTTGCTCTGGATATTTTCTTCGAATCGGTAATGGGTCTCATAACCGAACCTACGGTAAGACAGTTGAAGTAGTCGTCAACGAATATGAGCACGCCGAGTACGAATGTTGCAATCTGTGCACCTACCTTGGTCTTAATGTTCTTCTCCGCCCATCTTCCGAATGCAGCCGAACCGCCTGCGGAATTGATAAGAGCAACGATAATTCCGAGAAGAATTAAGAAAAGAAAGATTCCCGCATTATCCTTGATTGCATTTATCAAGCCGTCATTAACAATGGTATCAATGGTCTGAACAGGATTAAATCCCGTTACAAACAAAGCACCGATAATGATGCCGATAAAAAGCGATGAATAAGCTTCCTTGGTGATAAGTGCCAAAACAATGGCAATCACGGGCGGAATAAGTGCCCAGAATTTTCCGTACATAAAAGTTACCCTCCAAAAACATTTTAATACTATACCATTTTATAATAATTCAAGCATTTTTTAAAGACGAAAATCCACCTGATCAGTCTTTTTTTGATATAACTTCAAAAAGGAGTTTTCTTGTTCTTTCAACACTTTCCAAATCGAGTTTTTCACCCGTTGTATGAATATTTAATATATTGGGGCCGATTGATACGCAGTCCAAATCGCTTTTCTTGTCGATAAGTATTCCGCACTCAAGTCCTGCATGCACTCCGCAGACTGCCGGTTCTTTGTTATACAGTTTTCTGTAACAGGATACGATTCTTTCGCGAAGAGGCGATACTTCTCTGAATTCCCATCCGGGATAATCGCCTGTTAAAGCAAGCTTGCATCCTTTTTTTGCAAGTATTGTTCCGAGTCTTTCTTTTAATGCTTCTTTTTCCCTGGCTACCGAACTTCTTAAACAAAAATCCAGTTTGAATCCTTCTGCATCAAGTCTCATGACTCCGAGATTAAGGCTTGTTTCAACCATGTCGATTGAATCGCACATCTTTATTACGCCATCCGGAACACTTGTCAGAATGTCAGCAATTACGTCGGTTTTGTCTATGCAGAAAATATTGTCCGTATTGTCTTCAATCGGGGTAACGGATATTTTTATCTCTTCTTCTATGCCCTTGTATTCTTCATTTATTTTTTTGTCGAATTCATTGACGGATTTGGCAAAACTTTCAAAAGGAGCATCAGTTGAAATTATCATCTTTGCGGCCTTTGGAATCGCATTGTCTTTTTCACCGCCGGTAATGTCGATGATATCCGTTTCTCCTGCCTTTTTGATCTCTTTTAAGAGTCTTCCGAGCACTATGCACGCATTTGCTCTTTTCTCATGAATCGAAGTCCCTGAATGTCCTCCGAGAAGTCCCTTTATTTCAACCATATATACCGAGCCGTGGGCCTTTTTTTCTCTTTTTAATTCAAGCAGTGACAAGAGCCTTACGCCGCCTGCACAGGATGTCGTAATAACTCCCTCTTCTTCCGAATCGATATTGATTAAATACTTTCCCTTAATGTCTGATAAATCTATTCCGACGGCACCGTCCATTCCGACTTCTTCGTTGACGGTAAAAATACATTCCAGTTCGGGATGCAAAAGTTCTTCGTTGGCGAGTGCTTCCATGGCCATTGCAACGGCTATTCCGTCGTCCCCGCCCAAAGATGTGCCTTTGGCAAAAAGATATCCTCCTTCTTCGCAAAGATTCAATCCTTCTTTTTCCATATCGATTTCGACACCCTCATCTTTGACGGCTACCATGTCCATATGACCCTGGAGAATGATTCCCGGAAGATTTTCATAACCCTTTGAGGCTTCTTTTTTGATGATTACGTTTTTTAGTTCATCCTGTCTGCAAGAAAGATTGTTTTGCTTTGCAAATTCCACAAGATAATCGCTGATTTTGTCGATATTGTAAGAGCCGTGAGGAATCGCACATATCTCTTTAAAATAATCCATTGTATTCTTCATCTTTTTGTCCCCGCATGTATCATTTATTTACTAGAAAATGCTATATACTCTTCCATTATTTCGTATGAGGGTATTATCGCTCCTTTTAAATCGTTTGAAGCTATAATCATGCCAACAAGTCTGTCTTCTTCATCAAAAAGCGCTCCGCCCGACATTCCGGGTTTCACTTCTCCGAGGAATATTCCCGCTTCGTAACCGAGTTCCTGAATATACTCATGTGATGAATACCAGTTGCCTTCCGATATTTCAAGAGTTGTATCGAAAATATCCGATGTAAAAAAGACCTTTTTGTTTAAGGAAATGGAATCGTACTCTCCTTTTGACAAAGGTTCGACGCCTTTTGCCTCCTTTAAATCATGCTCAAAATCTTCTTTTTTTACTCTGACAACAGCAGCATCAAGTTCAGTGTAATAATAAACCGCTTCTCCGTCAGCCCTTCCCCTGTTGCCGAATTCAACCGTGACTTTATTGTTTTCGCTTACAAGATGTTTGGAAGTAATTATATCCATATAGTCATCTTCGACTCTTATGATAAATCCCCTTCCGTTTTTAATGCCGGCATACACATTCACTTCGGAAAGATTTCTGTATCCTTTATCCATGATGCCTTTATCTTTCGCCGCATCTTTTATGCCAAAAAAGCCGAAGCACGAAACAAAGGTTATCATCAGAATGCTTATGACAAGGCAAATCAGTTCTTTTTTCTTTATATCTTTCATAATTATCCAAAAACAAAAAGTGCCGATTAAAAACCGGCACTGAATATTATTTCAAAAATCCCGCTACAATCTCTTTTTCCGCTTCCTCTTCGGAAAGGCCGAGAGTCATTAATTTGATAAGCTGTTCACCTGCAATTTTACCGATTGCAGCCTCATGTACCAAAGATGCCTCGACATTGTTTGCAGTAAGTGCGGGAACTGCTTTAACGCTCGCATTGTCCATAATAATCGCATCGCATTCGCTGTGTCCGTGGCAGACTCCGTTTCCGTTAATCTCTGATTTGAAAAGCTGAGTGGATTCATCTTTGGCAACGGATCTTGATACCACATCGGTACTCGAATTCTCACCGTCAAGATCAACAGAGAAATTGGTCTCGGCATACTGCTTGTCATGAGTCATAATCTTTTCTTTGATGATGAGCTTGGCATCATCGAGAATTCTGGCAGTTGTCTCTCTCTTGGTGGAGTCGATACCTTCTATCTGAACCGTATCCATCTCCATGTAAGAGCCTTCCCTCAGAAGAATGTTGGTCTTCGGGTTCATGATTCTCTCACCGGTACCCTCGCCCTGTCCGTAATGCTTTTCAACATATTTAACTCTTGAATTCTTTCCCACGTCAAAGGAATGAATGCCCGAATGCTCGCTTGCATCCTTTCCGCCGTTATGAATTCCGCATCCCGCAATGATTGTAACGTCGCAGTTTTCGCCGATGAAAAAATCATTGTAAACCGATTCTTTAAGTCCCGACTGCGCTATGATTACGGGAATATGAACGCTTTCGTTTACCGTATTGTCTTTTACGATAATATCAATTCCCGGCTTGTCGGTCTTTGTAACGATATCTATGTTTGCGGAAACATTTCTTCCGTATAATTCGCCGTCTTTTCTTATATTGTATGCTCCGGTCGGAATCTCATGAAGACCTGCGACCTGCTCGAGCAAATCTTTTGTAATCTTGTCCATGGAAAGCCTCCTACATTTTGCTTATAAGTTTTTCACAACCCGGTCCGTCAACCAAAAGTCCGGGAAGGACTTCATCTTTGGAACCGATATTGACCAGCTCCCCGTTGGCAAGAACTATTACTTTATCCGCTATATTAAGGATTCTTTCCTGATGTGAAATAATAATAATGCTTCCGCCTGATTTTTCATGCATCATTTCAAACACTTTAATAAGGCTCTGGAAACTCCAAAGATCGATTCCCGCTTCCGGTTCATCGAATATCGAAAGCGAAGTACCTCTTGCCATCGTCATCGCGATTTCAATTCTCTTGGCTTCTCCGCCCGATAACGAAGCATTGAGTTCTCTGTTAATATAATCTTTTGCGCAAAGGCCGACTTCCGAAAGATAACTGCATGCCTCTGTGGTTGTTATGGAATGACCTACAGCAAATGTAATTAAATCCTTTACGGTAATTCCCTTAAATCTTACGGGCTGCTGAAATGCAAAACTTATGCCGTTCTTTGCTCTTTCCGTAATGCTTAAATCCGTGATGTCTTTTCCGTCAAGGAATATTCTTCCTTCTGTAGGTGTAAGAATACCTGCAATTATTTTTGCAAGAGTGGATTTTCCGCCTCCGTTGGGTCCCGTGATTGCCACGAATCTCTCATCAATGGTAAAACTGATATTTTTTATGATCTCTTTGTTAACATTTTCATCGTTAACTTCATATGAGACATTTTTTAATTCTAACATTGTATCTCCTTTGATTTATTCTTTATTGTCGAACAAATCAGATTAAAAATTATATGAATTCTTTCCGGATCTTTTAACCTTGTACATATTTCTGTCTGCCTTGTCGAAAAGACGTTTGAAGCCCGTGCCGTCCTGAGGCGATACCGCGATGCCGACACTGGTCTTTATTACGTACTTTTCTTTTTCTCCGACGGGATTGTTTGCAAATGTCTCAAAAAGTTTTCCGATCTTTTCGTTTACGGAAGACATGTCAAGAATGTCCCTGCAGAATACAAGGAATTCATCTCCGCCGATTCTTGCGGTCAGATCGTTTTCGCCGAATGTATTGTTAAGTGTATCGGCTGTTGTCTTTATGACTCTGTCGCCGAAGCGGTGTCCGAAAGTATCGTTAACATGTTTGAAATCATCAAGGTCGAGAATCATCAAAGCATTTGTTTTTCCAGAGCCTTCGTTTTTGAGATAATCCTCGATTATTTCTTTGGCACTTGCATTGTTGTAAAGGCCGGTAAGAGAATCATGCTGCGACTTCTTTTTAAACTCGATTGTACTTGCCTTTAATTCATCGATATCGTGAATGCTTCCGACAAAACCGATTGACTTGTTATTATCATCCTGAAGAAGGTTAAAATCGATTTCATACCATCTGTAATCTTTTTCGTTTGTTCCCTTCATTCTGATTTGAAGCGTCACGTCTTTTCTTTGTTCCACCACAAATCTGACCTTGGCTTCGTCTTCGGGATGAATCTTCTTTCTGGGTGATAATTCTTTTGAGAAATTCTCGAATTTAATCCATCTGTCATCGCCAAAAGAATCTTTTATCAAAACGTTTTTGTTGAATATCTTAAACAAATCCGTATCGAAATCGTATTCAAACAAATCATCATCGTAATTTCTCAAAACGGATAAAAGTCTTTCCTGTTCGAGCATGTAATCCGCCTGAGCTTTCTTAATGGCCGTAATGTCCGTAAGGGCGCACAAAACATAGCTTCCGTCATTCTCTTCGCTCACTTCGGCCTCGATAATCGTAATAAGCTTTGATGAATCGCTGCATGTGAGTTTAAGTTCCTGACGAACGGACTTCTTGGTTCCTTCTGCTTCTTTTAATTTCTGTCTTAAAGTTTTGACATCTTCTTCATCAAACACCTTGGTGTAATCCTTGATAAAGATCTCGCTCATCTGAGCATCGGTATAACCTACAAGCGACAAAAATTTAAGATTGTAAATAAAGTTCGGTCTTCCGATTTTATTTACAAGCAATCCTGCAACGGGTATTCTGTTAAAAAAATCAAGATCGTTCGAATGTGCCATAAATTTTCCACTAAAAAAAACCGAATATGCTTTGCATACCCTTCAATATGTTAACACAATTTTTACATAATTGCTATACACTTTTAATGTCTCCTATGGTAAAATATCAATATGTAAACAAGGGGGTCATGCAATGCAAAATGACGAGAATGTGTTGCTGATAAACGAGCTTAAAGACCAGCTCTCCGGTGAAGAGCTGCTTCAGGTTCTGGATCAGTACAAAGAGCTAATGACGAAGTACTCCTGCGCTATCAGGGAGATTCGTACAAAATTCGAAGTTTTAAACGAAGAACTTCAGATTAAAAACAAAAGAAATCCTATTCACGCCATATATTCGAGAATCAAAACAATACAGAGCATCAGAGATAAATTAAACAGAAAAAATCTGGATTTTTCCTTTGATAACATTCAGGATGAAATCCACGATGTAGCCGGTATCAGAGTCATCTGCCCCTTCGTTGACGATATCTATGAAATCGCAGACATGATACTCAAGCAGGATGACATCAAACTTATCAATTACAAGGATTATATCCGTGCTCCAAAGCCCAACGGATACAGAAGCTATCACATGATAGTAGAGATTCCGGTATTCTTCTCTGAACACAAGGAATATCTCAAAGTCGAAGTTCAGCTAAGAACCATCGCAATGGACTTCTGGGCAAGTCTCGAACATGAAATGCGTTACAAAAAGGATTTAACGGAAGAGATTTCGCAATCAATCAGTGCACAGCTTCTTGACTGTGCCAACACAATCACCGAAATGGATTCAAAAATGCAGGATATCAAAAATCAGATTTATCCTAAATATCCCGAAGCCATACAATAACAATCGAGTAGGGGAGATTTTCTCTCCCCTCTCACACCACCGTACGTGCCGTTCGGCATACGGCGGTTCAACATAACTTCAAAGCATGACGCTCATTGTAGTAATCAAGACAACTTATGAGTCCTGCTTTCGCCAGTATTTCTTTCGAAATTGCATTCCTAACACATGTTTTCTGCACAACCCACTGATAG